>CAJJNI010000036.1 GCA_905193085.1 uncultured Lachnospiraceae bacterium
AAAAAAGATGAAAAAGGTACAAAAAATAATATTTTCGTGTGTTTTATTGTGTGTAGTATTTTTATTGGCTGGAAATGTTAAAAAAGCAGAGGCTTCTATAGTGTTAGACCCGGGGCATGATGCAAGCCACACTGGTGCAAATGCCAACGGAGTAGCAGAAGAGGTTGTAAATTTAAAAATTGCCCAATACTGCTACGAGGAGCTTCAAAAGTATGAAGGTGTCGGTCAGGTATATATGACAAGAAATGGTGAGGGTTGTCCTTATCCGGGAACGACATCAACACAGTGCAATAAGAAACGTGTTGAATTTTCCAAGGCTGTCGGTGCTGTTATGTATGTAAGTTTTCATAACAATTCATCATCAAGTTCGTCAGCTAAAGGTTCAACAGTGTATTACCCTAACGCCAATTATCGTACAAGCATAGGTACAGCCGGTGAAAGGCTTGCAAATATTGTTTTATCACATCTTATTTCACTCGGCCTTGAAAATCGTGGAACAAAAATTAGAAATTCAGAAGACAATACCCGTTATCCGGACGGTTCACTTGCAGATTATTATGGTGTTATTAAAAACAGCAAACTTTCCGGATTTACAGGAATAATAATCGAACATGCGTTTGTTTCAAATTCATCAGATGCGGCTAATTATCTTTCAACAGATGCCCAGCTTAAGCTTCTTGGAATAGCTGATGCAACAGCACTTGCAGAATACTATGGCTGGAGCAAAAAAAGCGTGTGGGATAAGAATGTATCAGGAGCAAATGTGAGCACTTCATTCAGCTCAGATTACCGCAGAGTATCTGTAACTGTAAGCGGTTTATCAAATGCACCTTCTGTATCAGTTGCAGTTTGGAGTGAAGATAATGGACAGGACGATTTAAAATGGTACATACCGTCAAAAAATTCAGCGGGAAACTGGACATTTGAATTCCCTATATCAGACTATAAGAAAGCCGGAAAATATAATGTGCATGCGTATGCAGGAGATGGAAGCATTTCTTTATTTGCATCATCTGCTACATTCAATGTAGAAAAAGCGCAGGCATCAGCACTTAATGTACGCTCTTTAAATACTTCAACAGGTGCATTTGGTGCAGATATTACAGGAGTGTCAGCTAAAGCCGGTATCGACTATGTAAAAGTTGCAATATGGAGTAAGGGCGACCAGAGTGACTTGAAGTGGATTACAGCTTCTGCAGGTTCAGGTGGAAATTACAGTGTATCTGTTAATCTTGCGGATTATGGATACAGTAAGGGAACTTATAACATACATGCATATGCCGCAGATAAAAATGGTATTTTTACAATGTTAAAAGGCGCTACATATGACATTTCATATGATGGAGCCGGTATAAAATCATCATTTGATGCAGACGAGCTTAAATTCAGCGTAAATGCATCTTCCTTCCCGTTTGCATCTTATGTATCATATGCAAAAGTTGCAGTATGGAGTGGCGAAAACGGTCAGGACGATATTAAATGGTACGCATTGCAGAATAATGGTGATAACTGGAGCATGACTAATTACTTTATAAATCATATAACTGACGGTGTCGTGTATGCACATGTATATGCATATATGAAAAACGGTTCCTCAATCTTCTTAGGACAGACTACATTAGAACCGACACTTCTTTCTTCTGATAATTTATATGATGGAATTATGGGAGAAGATGGAAAAGTTATGTGGAATGGCGATTCTATAAATGTAGTTTCAAATACTGGCAGCATAACAATTGAAGGTTTAAATGAAGCGAGTGGTGAAGCAGCACCAGCAAGTGAAGGCGCAGTGCAGGTAAGTGATGAAGAAGTTTCGGTAAGTGAAGACGCAGTAAATGTAAGCAGTGAAGCGGCACAGGTAAGCACAGACGCAGTACAGATAAGCAGTGATGCAGTACAGATAAGCAGTGATGCAGCACAGGTAAGTACAGACGCAGCACAGGCAAGTGGAGATGCGGTGTATTCAGGTGACGCAGCACAGACAAGCCAGACTTCTTTAATAAGTGAAAATCTTTTTATGAGAGAAAAGGTTTATACAATAAAAAATAATACAGATTATTATAAGAAATTAAAAGCAATATTTGATTCAAAAACTGATGAAATTTATAGAACATTTGTTATAAGAGGTGTCGGTCTTGAAGCTAAGTCTGATAATTATAAATATAATTTAAATGGAAAAGTTAATATTTCATTTAAATTACCTGAAGAATTTATTAATAAAAATGTTGCAATTTATGAAGTTATCAGAGATAATAATAGTGTTAGTTTAGGTAATAAGTATAAGGTTTATACAGATGATAACGGATATGCAGTTATAGAGGCTGACAGATTGGGGGATTTTGTTATTGCATCAGACAAAGTTGATTTCATAAGCGGTGATATCGATTTTGATGGTAAAGTTTCCCTTGCTGATGTGGTAATCCTTCTTAAGGGTGCATTGGGAATACAGGAATTTACAGAAAGACAGCAGGTAGTTGCTGATGTAGATTTAGATGGAAAAATTACACTTTCAGATGCAAAACAGGCCTTACTTATTGCTATTGGGATAATTAAATAATAAATTTACCGGGTGGTGTGTGAATGAAAAATAAAAAATTAAAGTTACTATTGATTTCTGCGGCAGCTTCTGCAATAACTTTAGCCGGTGTGTGTGCAGCAATATTTATTACTGATAATGGTTCAGAGTTTGAATGGTCGAATGCAGAATTTGAGATGGTACAGAATCCCTTAAGAATGATTGTGTATGCGGCAGAGTTTCCTGAACCATCGCCAGAGTATACGCAGAGTGCCATGCCACAGGAGACAACAGAGCCTGATTTAGATGCATCAGATGCAAAAATAGAAGCTAAGCTTAATGGGACTGGTACAGTAGCAGGAATATCGGTTAAGGGTCTTTCTAAGGCAGAGAAAATGAGGCTTGCAGTATGGAGTGAAGCAGGTGGACAGGACGATATTGTATGGTATGATATGTCAAGAGATTCTGATGGAACTTTCAAGGTGGATATTCCGATAAAGAATCATCACACAGAGGGCAATTATAAAGCTGATGCATATGTTGTAAAAAGTGATGACAGCAAGTACAGTATCGGGACAACCTCTTTTAAAGTAGAAGGACCAAAATTACAGAGTGCATCATTTGAAAATATAAATCAGAATGCAGGAACTTTTCAGGTTAAGATTGAAAAGGCGGCATCTGTAAGTACAGCAAAGAAAGCAAAAGTAAAGGTTTATCCTGCTGATTCTCCAAAAAATTCAAAAGTATATGAGACAGATCTTTCAGCGGACGGTAATGGTACAGTGGAGTGCAATGTTTCAAACCATGCATACTTGTCAGGAAAGTACAAGGCAGAGGTTTACATAATTGATGGCAATGAAATAGAAAAAAATCTTTCACAGATTACAACTGACATAACACTTCCGCAGACTGTCATTTCGCAGACTGCAATTGAACAGGGACTAAAAGTTAAATTAAATGTCAGCGGTCTGATTGAAAATTCAGTGTCGGGCCTTTATTTTGATGTATACAGTAAAAGCAATGGTAAAGATGATTTGGTAAGTTATCCGGCAACTGCGACATCTGCCTCATCTTTTGAGGCAACAGCAGTAATTTCAAACCATCATACAGCAGGTGAATATCAGGTTGATGTTTACGCTGTCAGAAATGGAAAGAATAAAGAGCTTATAGGAAATACAACATTCACTGTTGCAGCTCCTGTTGCAGGAAATCTTACAGTTTCCGAAAAAAAAGAAGATGATGAATACTTCAAGGCTGCTTTGTCACAGGCCTCATCTGCAAGTGGTATTTCACAGGTAAGATTTAAGGTTGTGCGCTCTTCTGATAACAAGGAAGACTGGTACAATGCTTCATGCTCGGCAGCAGGAAGTTCAGACATAACAGTAGATACTAAGGATCAGTCTGAGAGTACAGATACATATACAGTAACAGCCTATGTTAAAGATGCCAATGGCATTGAGGTTGCAACTTCGCCGGTAGAAGTGGCAATGACACTTCTTAATAATGGCAAATATAAAATAATGGGAACTACAAGAACAAGCGTATCCCAGATGGTAAAATATTTTAATGCAAATGCTTCATATCCATCATATTATGCAAATAGTGATGCGCCGACAATAGAAGCTTTCTGTCAGATATTTTATGATGAAGCTGCGGCAGAAGGTGTAAGAGCAGAAGTTGCTTTTTGTCAGACAATGAAAGAGACAGGCTATTTGAAATTTGGTGGTGATGTTTCAATATCACAGTATAATTTTGCCGGAATCGGTGCAACTGGAAATGGTGCATGTGGTAATAGTTTTGGAAGTGTCAGAGAAGGTATCAGGGCACAGATACAGCATCTGAAAGCATATGCGAGCTCAGATGGTCTGAAAAACGCATGTGTTGACCCGAGATTTTCATATGTAAAGAGAGCTTCTGCGATATATGTAGAATGGCTTGGCATAAAAGAAAATCCTTATGGCGGCGGCTGGGCCGCATCAGAAGGATACGGTACAAGCATAGTAAATTCATACATCAGAAAATTATTTTCTTATTAATGATAACAAAAAATGTCTGCCTGAGATTTTTCAGGGCAGACATTTTTTTTGTTAATTATAAAGCCAGATTAACGCATATTTTTTATTATATCAAGAATTTCTTTTGCACATTTTTCCCAACTGAATTTTGCTGCCTGTTCAAGTCCTTTTTCTACCATCTGCGACTGTATTTCGTCTGAGGAGAGAACCTTTGTAATGGCTGATTCAAGTGCATCTATGTCATAGGGGTCGATTAATTCACATGCATCACCTGCAACTTCAGGCATAGATGAGACATTAGATGTTATTACCGGAATACCGCTTTGCATTGCTTCAAGAATAGGAAGACCGAAACCTTCACATAAAGATGCGTATATGAACAGTGACGCATTTGCATAAATATTCTTTACATCATCATAAGAAACATATCCCGTAAAAATTACATGAGGCTTTAAATTTTCATGTGACTGGACATAATCGTATATTTCTCCGTTATTCCAGCCTGAACCGCCGACGATTACAAGCTTATATGGAAGATTATTATTTAAAATACATTTTTCATAAGCTTTAATTGTACGAAGCATATTTTTGCGTGGTTCAACAGTTGAAAGACATAAAATATATTTGCTGTCAATATTGTATCTGTCCATTGTCTGCTGTATTGCCTCTGTATTTTTATCAGTATTAAATATAGGGTTTGCAGCTTCATATACTACATGGATTTTGCTTTCATCAAATTTCATGTATTTAATAACATCATTTTTAGTTGCATTAGAGACAGCAACAATTTCATGTGCCTGATGTTTACATATGTCAGTAAAAATTTTGAACCTGAGCTTATGCTCTTTTGTAAATAATTCAGGCATATAAAGTGGTATTAAATCATGTACAATTGCAAGATATTTAACTCTTCTTTTATTAAATGGAGGCAGGTAATGTCTTGTACCTACAAACACATCTATTTTGTATTGGCGCAAAAGCTTTGGCATATGTGTAAGATATCTGAGCTGTTTCTTTTTCTCTCCGCCATAATATACAATCTGCCAGTTATCGTTTAATTTATATGGAATTTTGATTTCATCATAAGTAAAAAGAAAATACTCATTTTCTTTGTCGAGCTTCATTAAATTATCGATGACATGTGTTATCCATTGTCCTATTCCTGCTGCTTCTTTTACAAGAGCAGATGCGTCCAGTCCTATTCGCATATATACCTCCATAAATTGATATTTGGATATAAGATACCGTACGAATTATTTCCTGTTTGTGGCATCTTATTCCGTCATCATAAATATTTTGACTAATTTTATATTTAGTGTTACTATTAAACAAGGTAAGTTTACCAAATTTAATTGTAACATATTTGAGTAAGAAACACAATAAAAAAAGCCATTAAGGAGACTGAATATGAGTTATATTGACAAATACAAAAGCTGGCTTGATAATCCGGTTTTTGATGATGAGACAAAAAAAGAACTTCTTTCAATCAAAGGTAATGAATCAGAAATTGAAGACAGATTTTACAAAGATTTAGAATTTGGAACAGGCGGCCTTAGAGGTATTATAGGTGCAGGAAGTAACAGAATGAATAAATACACCGTTCGTCGTGCCACACAGGGGCTTGCAGATTACATTCTGGAGCAGGCAGGAAAGAAAGGTGCCGATAAAGGCGTAGTAATAGCATTTGATTCAAGAAATTTCTCAAAAGAATTTGCAGGAGAGGCAGCATGTGTTTTATGTGCAAATGGAATTAAGGCATATGTATTTGACTCATTAAGACCAACACCGGAACTTTCGTTTTCGGTAAGAGAACTTGGCTGTATTGCAGGAATCGTAATTACAGCGAGTCATAATCCGCCTGAATATAACGGATATAAAGTATACTGGGAAGATGGTGCACAGATTACACCACCTCATGATAGCGGCATTATAAGTAAGGTAAATGCGATAAATGATTATGCAGATGCGAAAATTATGCCATATGAAGAAGCAACAGGCAAAGGTCTTTATAAAGAAATTGGTAAAGAAATTGATGAACGGTATGATGAAGAACTTTTAAAGCTTGTTCAGAATATCGACATAGTAAGAAAAGAAGCAGCAGGTATAAAAATTGTCTACACACCGTTGCATGGTACCGGAAATCTGCCTGTAAGAAGAGTTCTTAAAGCGCTTGGATTTGAAAATGTGTTTGTCGTTCCAGAGCAGGAATTGCCTGATGGAAATTTCCCTACAGTTTCATATCCTAATCCGGAAGATGCGAATGCATTTAAACTTGCATTAAATCTTGCAAAAGAAAAAGATGCTGATATTGTTCTTGCAACTGATCCTGACGCAGACAGACTTGGAGTATATGTAAAAGACTATGAAAATGGCGGTTATCATTCACTTACAGGAAATATGTCAGGTATTTTGATATGTCAGTATATACTTGAACAGAGAAAAGAAAAAGGAACTTTACCTGAAAATGGAGCAATTGTAAGTACGATAGTTACAACCGATATGGCAAAAGAACTTGCTAAGCGTTATAATTTAAAACATATAGAGACATTGACAGGGTTTAAATATATCGGTGAGCAGATAAAATTGTTTGAACAAAATCACACATATGAGTATGTTTTTGGTTTTGAGGAGAGCTATGGCTGTCTTGTTGGAACTCATGCAAGGGACAAGGACGCTGTCGTTGCGGTAATGTCTTTGTGTGAAGCAGCAGCCTATTATAAGAGTAAAGGAATTTCAATGTGGAAAAAGATGCAGGAAATATATGAAACATATGGATATTTTAAAGAAGGACTTGCATCAATAACATTAAAAGGTACAGAGGGTGCTAAGCAGATTCAGGCAATGATACAGAAGCTAAGGGATAATCCACCGGAAAAGATAGGCTCTTATGAAGTGTTAAAAGTAAGGGACTACAAGCAGAAAGTAATAATTGATAAGAAGAATAATTCTACAGAAGAGACAAAACTTCCTGTTTCAAATGTTTTGTATTATGAGCTTGAAAATAAGGCATGGTGCTGTGTAAGACCATCAGGAACCGAACCTAAAATTAAATTTTATATGGGGGTGGCTGGTGATAATAATGAAGATGCCACAGACAGACTAAAGCAGTTAAAAGATGCAGTTTTAGAGCAATTCCAGTAAACTTATATGGGAAATTAATAAATATATACCTGAATATAAAGAAATGCTGTAAAATGTTTCGTAAGTTTATCAAATTGCGGAAGTCGACAAGGTCTCGTGCAAGCGCGGACATTGGTTCGTTGCCCACGTAAGTCCTGTCAAATATGAGTATGAAAAAAGAGCCTGACGCTTGATTGATAATAATTTCAATGCGTCGGCTCTTTTTTCATGCAAACAACAAATTATATTTAGTTGTTAATATCGTCCGGTTCTTCGTCTGAATTGTCCGGTGCTGCTGTTTCAACAGGTGCGACAGTAGGTTCTAGAGTAGGTTCCGGAGTATGGACTACGACAGTAGGTTCCGGAGTAGGTTCTACTGTAACAACCGGTTCTACTGTAACAACTGGTTCTTCTGTTATAACTTCGTCCGGTTCATCTGGTTCTTCGGTGGCAGGAGCAGTTGTTGCTTTGCTTATATAAGCTGTAGCCGCCGGTTTTTCTGTTTCATAACTGTCATAAGAATCAGTATCATCAGTATTTTCATAAGTGTCTGGTTCTTTAGTTTTTTTAGTTGAACTTGAATCTGAACTGTCATCGTCACTGCTTGAAGAAGATTTTCCTCGTTTGCTGTCAATATAATCAGAAATGTTCTGGACAGTTGATGTAGGTTTGTAATTATCCTGATCATATAAATATTTGTGAAGCTCACTTACATCTTTAACTAAGTCCTCAGAAAAGTTATACCAAGTCTTACTTCCTGAAAGATGATTAGAATCAGACATGTTAAATGGGAATCCCTGCTGGTCTACGATTTCACAGTTTAAAGCATATTTTGCAAGTTCAGCAATTTCAGACCAGTCAAGACTTGTAACAAGCTGTGGAGCTACGGCTTCAGCAATTTTAAGAATGGTTGAAACACCGGCTCCTTTGGCTTTTTCAAACATCTTCATAAGAACTGTTCTCTGACGGGCAGCTCTCTGAAAATCTGTATCACAGTAACGGATTCTTGCATAAGCAGTAGCCTGAACACCATCAAGTTTCTGAACACCGGGTTTTGTAATATGAGGAGAATTTGAACCTGTAAGTTCATTAATCTCATCAATGTAGTGGTTAATCAAAGGATAAGCATCTCTGTAAGAACCATTTTTGTTAAACCTTTCAATCTCTCTGTCGAGAATTTCCACTTCAATACCGCCAACAGCGTCAACACACTGTGTAACAATGCTAAAGTCAACTGTAACATAATCTGTTATATTTAAATCAAGATTACGATTAAGGGCATTGATTGCATTAAGTGCTTTACCTTTTGCATATGCATGGTTGATTTTATCACATTTCATTTTTCCGTTCTTATCAGTACCGATATTTAAATATGTGTCACGATAAACGGAAAGAAGTTTAATCTGGTTAGTTTCTCTGTTGACATTTACAATCATGATAACATCACTTCGTGTATCTGAATCATCAATCTGGGTTGTTGTATCTTCGTTCTTTTCACGGGTATCAATACCAAAAACTGCAAGTGTTAAATATCCTTTCATGTGAGCTGCATCAGCTTCATTTTCAAAGTTATTATTTACATCAGCCTCGGTATAGCTTTTATCACGGTTTTTATTGACCTGATTCATCGCTTTAATTGCAGGAACTGCGTATTTTGCGGCAACAATACTTGCAATACTTAATACAAAAACAATTGCAAGAACAATATATAAAATCTTAAATTTCTTTTTCTTTGTCATTGCTTTTTTACGTTTCGGACCACCGGTTGATTTACCTGATGAAGGTTTTCTTGGTGGAGTACCGCCGATGTTACTTTTTGCAGAAGGATAACTGCTTCCATGGGAAGGCCTTTTTGCCGGTGCTGTTGTGCGGGAAGAAGCACTTGCCGGACGTTGTTTTCTTACTGTACCCTGTTGTGCAGGAATCTGTAATTCTTTAGCTCTTTTCTTAGAATCATTTGAATTTGTTGTCATTAAATTTTACCTCACTAAAAATCAATAAGCATTTTTGTTGATAAAACCTTTGAAAAAGGTTAAAAAAAGGATTTTAAAATCAAATCCCAGTGTCCAGTTTTCAATATAGTACAAATCATACGCTATTCGTCGTTTTATTGATGTGTTACCCCTGAGTCCGTTTACCTGGGCCCAGCCGGTCATTCCCGGTCTTACCTGATGTTTAATCATGTAGCGCGGAATTTCTTCTTTGAATTTTTCAACAAAAAATGGTCGTTCCGGTCTTGGTCCTACAAGACTCATATCACCTTTTAAAATGTTGAAAAGCTGCGGAAGTTCATCAATGCTTGTCTGTCTTATAAACCTGCCGATACCTGTGACTCGCGGGTCATTTTTCGTTGTAAAGGCAGTCTTTTCCTTCTCTTCGGGCTGTACTTCCATTGAGCGGAACTTGTACATCTTAAAGCTCTTATTATGAAGTCCTATTCGCTCCTGCTTGAAAATAAGCGGTCCGGGAGAAGTGATTTTAATAAGAATTGAAACAATAAGCATAATCGGAGAAAACAGTATAATAGCTACTGTTGCACCGAAAATATCGACACAGCGTTTTAAAAGCTGGTTCACCATATTATTAAGTGGCACATTGCGGATATTTATGACTGGAAGGCCTAAAACATCTTCCGTATAAGGCCTTGTTGGAAGAATACTGTTATAATCAGGAATAAACTTTGTATGCACACCTGATTTCTCACATATTTCCACAATGTGTTCAAGCTTGGAATATTCGTTAAGTCCTAAAGTTATTGCAATTTCATCTAAGCTGTTTTCTGGTAGGATTGTAAGCAGGTCATTAGTAGGACCAAGTACGGAAATCCCCTTATACAAGGTTCCCGGCTTGACGGTATCATCTAATATCCCATGTATATTATAACCCCATTGAGGATTTGCCAGAATCCTGTCGATATAAGCTTCAGCAGCACGGCTGTATCCCACCAGAAGAATGTGTTTTAAATTAAAGCCCTGACGCCTTATTTTATTAAGCGTAAAACGGATAAGATTACGGGTAATAATTTCCAGGTAGACATTCACCGTATAGAAGAAAAACAGCATCTGTCTGGAAAATGTATTAAGCTTAAGTAGATAAAGCACTAAAATAAATGCTAAAAGACCAATTGTATTAGCTTTTATAATCTGAGCTATTTCAGTCCGTCGTCCCGAAAGACGCTTTGGCCTGTATAAGTGAAAACAATAATATAAAATTAAATATCCCGGTATAACACCAACAAGTGCAAACATATACTGTTTGAAAGAAAGCCATTCTCCAAACAGGGGGAGAAGTCCGCTGCGGAACTTAAGCCACCAGGATAAAATATAGGAAATAACGATAATCAGAGCATCGACTAATACCTGTATACGGTTTAGTCTCTTTTGGTTATTTTTAATCAATGGCTCTCACCTTATCTTTTTATAAATATATTATTTTCTAATATTTACTAATCATACACTATTTTAACAAAAAGAACAATATTTTTTTAGATAAAACACAAAAATTTAAAAAAATATGATTTGCAACTCTGTTAATCTGTACTCTTGACGGTAATTGGCTGGTATAGTATAATTGTCACAAAATTTGTTTTGGTTAATTGGTTACAATATGGAGGTAGTGTAAGATGTGTGGAATAGTTGGATATATTGGAGAACAGCAGGCTGCTCCGATTTTGCTTGATGGTCTGGCAAAATTAGAATACAGAGGTTATGATTCAGCAGGAATCGCTGTTTATAATGGCCAGAATATAGATATGGTTAAATCAGTAGGACGACTTAAAGTTTTAAGTGAGCTTACTCATGATGGAACAACACTTCCGGGAAAAAGCGGAATAGGACATACAAGATGGGCTACACATGGTTCACCTACTAATGAAAATGCACATCCACATTATAATAAAGATGGTTCTATAGCTGTAGTACATAATGGGATTATTGAAAATTATATAAAATTAAAGAACAAGCTTCTTAATAAAGGGTATGAATTCAAGTCAGAAACAGATACGGAAGTAGTTGCACATCTTCTTGATTACTACAATACAGGAGATCCTTTAGAGACAATAATTAAAGTGTTACAGAGAATTGAAGGTTCATATGCACTCGGAATTATGTTCAAAGATCATCCTGATGAAATTTATGCGGTAAGAAAAGACAGTCCTCTTATTGTTGGACACACCAAAGATGGAAATATACTGGCATCTGATGTTCCTGCTGTGCTTAAATATACAAGAAGTGTGTATTTCATACAGAATGATGAGATAGTCCGTCTTACTAAAGATGATATGACATTCTTTAATATAGATGAGGAAGAAATTGAAAAAGAACCTACAACTATAGAATGGGATGTTGCAGCAGCTGAAAAGGGCGGCTACGAGCATTATATGTTAAAAGAAATGTATGAGCAGCCAAAGGCCGTTAAGGACACTATTTTCCCGGCAGACCCAAGAATTGTAGATGGAAAAGTTGTAATCCGGGAACTTGGTATGTCAAAAGAAGATATACTTAAAATAAAGAAAATTTATATTGTTGCCTGTGGTTCGGCCTACCATGCAGGTGTTACAGGAAAATATGTAATAGAGGGTCTCGCAAGAATACCGGTTGAAGTAGACCTTGCGTCAGAATTCCGTTATCGTGACCCGATTTATGAAGAGGACAGTCTTGTAATAATAATAAGCCAGTCAGGTGAGACAGCAGATTCACTTGCCGCACTTAGAGATGCAAAAGCACATGGCATTAAAGTCCTTGGAATTGTCAATGTTGTAGGAAGTTCAATTTCCAGAGAGGCAGACAGTGTTATGTATACATGGGCAGGTCCTGAAATTGCGGTTGCTACAACTAAAGCATACAGTTCGCAGTTAATTGCATTGTATCTTCTTGCAATGAATTTTGCACAGGAGAGAGGAACTGTTTCAGAGGAAGAAATCGGTGAGCTTATCAAAGATTTAATTAAGCTTCCTGAGCAGATAGAACTTCTTCTTGCAAGCAAAGAGAAAGTCCAGAAATTTGCCAACCGCTATATTGCAGCGCAGAGTGTATTCTTTATAGGAAGAGGAATTGATTATGCTATTTCTCTGGAAGGTTCACTCAAGCTTAAAGAAATATCATACATTCATTCAGAAGCATATGCAGCAGGAGAATTAAAACATGGTACAATTTCTCTTATAGAAGAAGGAACACTTGTTACCGCTGTTTTAACTCAGGAGTATTTATATAAGAAGACAATAAGTAATATGGTCGAAGTCCGTTCAAGAGGAGCATTTGTTCTTGCTGTTACAAATGAGGGCAACACAGAAGTTGAAAAGACTGCCGATTATGTAATTTATATACCGCAGACTAATAAATATTTCACAAACTCTCTTGCAATAATACCGCTTCAGTTATTTGGTTATTATGTTGCAGTGGGAAAAGGCTGTGATGTTGATAAACCAAGAAATCTTGCTAAATCAGTTACTGTAGAATAGTGAAAATCTGATTTGTGAAATAATATGTGAACATAAATCATGAAAACCCCGGTGCAGAATGTGCGCTGGGGTTTTTGCCTGTAATAAAGGCTTTTTTCGGCATTTTGTTTAAAAATCTGTCACATTTGTGTCATCAAAACATCAACAAAAGTACAAAGTGTTTTAAAAGTTTAAACACAATTAAGTCACAATTGATTGTTACACTAAGAACAAGTTAAAAGAAAAAACAAAGTTAATTCTGAAAGGAGTTTTTAATATGTATAACGAGAACGAAAGAAACAATGAAATGGGAAATGAGGAAAATGTAACTTCTTCACAGACAAACTACACAGCACAGTCAGGTGATACATCAACTGATACAACATCATATGCGTCAGCAGGAAATACATCATCAGATACAACATCATATGCATCAGCAGGAAATACATCAACTGATACAGCATCATATGCATCAGCAGGAAATACATCAACTGATACAACATATACAGCATCACAGAATACAGGTGCTGATACAACATATAATACATCAGGTACAGGAACAGAAAGTTCAACATACAGATACGACCGTTCTTATTATGAACAGAATCGTGATGAGAATAATTCATATCAGTATCAGCAGACATATACTTCTGCACAGGCTGAAGACCCTAAGGAAGCAAAGAAGAGAGCTAAGCAGCTGAAGAAGCAGCAGAGAAAGGCAAAGAATAAAGGCAGAGCACCAAAGGTAGCAATTGCTGTGGCAGGTCTTGTAGCAGTAGCTGCAGTATCTGTTGGAAGCACATATGCATCATTTCAGTTATTAAAAGATGATTCATCAGACAAGATGGTGATACAGTCTACTAATTCGAATGCAGCCAGCACAGTTAAGAAAGTTTCAACTACTAATTCAGAAAGTACAGTAGTTACAACAGATGTTTCATCAATGGTGTCCGATGTAATGCCCAGCGTTGTAACAATAAGTAATGTCGGAACAGAGACATACAACAGCCTGTTTGGACAGTCAGGAACATATGAATATACCAGCAGCGGTTCAGGTATTATCGTAGGACAGAGCGATGATGAGTTACTTATAGCGACTAACCATCATGTAATATCCGGTTCAGATAAGATAAATGTTACATTTGTAGACGGCAAAGAATATACAGCTAATATTAAAGGCTCAGACAGTACAATCGATATAGCTGTTATAGCAATTCCACTTTCAGACCTTGATGATGATACATTAAATCAGATTAAGGTTGCAACACTCGGAGATTCATCAAAACTTTCAGTTGGTGAACCTGCAATTGCAATTGGTAATGCAATGGGTTATGGCCAGTCAGTTACAACAGGTGTTATAAGTGCACTTAACCGTGAAGTAACAGTTGATAATGTTACAAATACACTTATCCAGACAGATGCAGCTATCAATCCTGGTAACAGCGGCGGAGCTCTTCTTAACCTTGCCGGTGAAGTAATTGGTATAAATTCAGTCAAATATGCATCTACAGAAGTAGAAGGAATGGGCTATGCAATTCCAATCTCAGATGTAACGGATGTTATAAATGACATGATGAATAATGAGACTAAGAAGAAAGCTGATAACAGCGGATATCTTGGAATCAAGGCAATGGAAATCAATTCTTCAGTATCACAGGCTTATAACATGCCACAGGGTGTTTATGTAGCAGATGTTGAGTCAGACGGAGCAGCAGATAAAGCCGGTATCAAGAAGGGTGATATTATCACTAAGATTGCAGGAACAACAGTATCTTCATCAGAAGACCTTACAACAGAACTTGAATATCATGAAGCAGGAAGCAAGGTAGAAATAGTAGTACAGTCTCCTGTAGACAGTGGTTATGGATATACAGAAAAGACTTATGAAGTAACACTCGATAAGAAAGCTGAATAAAATAAAAAATATTACATTCTAAAAAAATATAACAACAGAAAAAAGACCATCACTAAAGCGGTTAATAATTGTTTAAGTGATGGTCTTTTTATGGGCAACGAGCCAAAGTTTGTGTTTTTCATAGTTACGCATACAATGAATTAAATACATTTACTTGACTATACAACAAATTTGATGTATTCTAATAATAGAAAAGAAAGCAAAAGAGAGGGAGAGTGTACTAATGAATCGAACTTTTATAGAGGTACCAACATTTACACGTAAATGGCATGAATTAGGTTTAACTGATAATAATTTAAGAGATTTACAGAATATATTATTGAATAACCCCAAATATGGAGATAATATACAGGGAACAGGTGGATTAAGAAAAATTCGTGTACCAATGGAAAATAAAGGTAAAGGCAAACGAGGTGGTGCAAGAGTATTATATATTGATATTGAGATGAAAGAGAAAATATATTTTATCAATGTATATACCAAAGATGAAAAGTCTGATTTAACACCTGACGAAAAGAAAGCATTTAAGGCAGTAATTAAAGTTTTAAAGGAGGAATAATTATGAGTAAATTATTTGATGATACAATGCAGGGCTTATTAGAAGCTGTTGAAATTGAAAAAGGTAATTTACCATTAACAGAAAGAGAAGAT
>CAJJNI010000037.1 GCA_905193085.1 uncultured Lachnospiraceae bacterium
ATTGTAACAGCAATTCCATGTGGAATTTCCTCATTAAGACAGTACAAAGCTTTTTCCCTTATTATCTCGGCTGCTATCTGTCTCATCGGCTGGTCTGTAACAACATCTTCATCATAAAACATCGGACCCGGCTTTAAATACGAAAAAATCACATTAATTAAATCATCTGTATTATCCCCATTCCGTGCAGAAACAGGCACGATATCAGCAAAATCATATAATTTTCTGAATGAGTCTATTACAGGAAGAACTTCTTCTTTTTTAATTTTATCAATTTTATTGATTACTAACACTACAGGCACTTTAACATCTTTTAACATAAGTGAAATCTGTTTGTCTGCAGCACCGATATATGGGTCAGCTTCTACGAGCCACAATATTATGTCAACCTCGTCAAAAGTATTTTTCGCAGCCTTAACCATATATTCCCCAAGCTTATTTTTCGCTTTGTGAAGCCCCGGAGTGTCAAGAAAAACTATCTGACCTTCTGAAGATGTATATACAGTCTGTATTTTGTTTCTTGTAGTCTGCGGCTTATTAGATGTGATAGCAATTTTCTGACCTATAAGCTGATTCATTAGTGTTGATTTCCCAACATTTGGTCTTCCGATTAATGTTGCAAAACCTGATTTAAATTCTTTATCCATACTTATCTCCTCTGGCATATACAATCCGGCGTCATTACAGTGTCTCTATATTTAAAAACATGTTTTTGTTTTTCTCGATTTTCTCTTCATTTCCAAGAACACAGAAATAATCGTCTTCTATAAATGCTTCTATATATTTTGACATTGAACGGAGTTTTTCTAAATCTGTAGATAATACCTCGTCTCTTTCTTTCTGAATCATTTCTTCTGTTATTCCCTGCATATATGCTGCAAAAGAACGCGCACCTACTGCTGACGGATTAAGAGGTGTGTCTAAATCACTTACTGTTCCTATTATGAATTTAGTCATTGCTCTATAATCGAAATCAGCATTTGCAATAAAGCCTGCCGCTTTTTCATACACTTCGTTTGTTTTTTCAAGATTAGGGTCTCTGTATGATACAAAATATGCATCGCCCTGTCTCTTAAATGCATTCATACAGCCATATGCTCCACCGAGAACTCTTACCTGATTCCACAAATATTCATATGACATTACATTCTTTAACACGCGCAAATGACCTGTATACTCAAGTCCTTTTTCAACAAAGTTGCCACATCTTGCAACATACTGAATCTGTGATGCCATTTTAAAACCTTCATTTTTCTTACCCAGAACAAGATTAAGTGACTGTTTTTCATATACTTCATCTGATAATTTTGAAACAAATGAGCTTAAATATTTCTCTACAACACTATAGCCTTCTTCGCTTGCAGTTAAGTCAATAAAAAGACCTCTCTTAGTAAAAATTTTGGCGGCAGCTTTTTTCATCTGCTCTCTTACTTCATCTTTTTTCTCATCATAATGTTCTTCTATATCTTTAATAAAACGATAGAAACCTATTCCATCTGTATAATCTGAAAATGCTGAATTTTTTGAAAAATAAGCGAGTGCTCTTGTTGCAGCAGCTCCATGTCCGGCACTTTGTATCTGCATTTGGAGTTTTGACTTTATTTCAGCAATAATTTCATAGAATCTCTGGTCATCTGAAAAGTCTGTTCCATGAATTATTTCACTGAATGTATTTAATACAAATTCAATCTGTGAATATAAAGCCTTGCTTCCTGCTGAAAAAATAATGCTGTCATTTCCATTTATATTTGAATAGTATTTAAGCGCAAATCCCATTCCACCGCTGTTTCTGTTAATCTCATTGCTCAAATCATCATAGCTGTGCAAATTTGTGTCCATAAAACTAAGTACAGTCTTTAATAATGAAGCATACTGTATCTCTTCCTGACTTAAACATTCAGCATTAAAGAGTAATTTTAAGTAAGCAATTCCATTAGTCTCAACCGGGTGATAAATTACCTTTATACCGGAGATTTCTCTTTCTTCATTAGACAATGGAAGAATTTCTTTCTTTATATCAGACACCTTAAGAAGTGGAATTTTTTTCATATCTTCTTCAGGTGAAGGCTCTTTTTGATATTCTTTAAGAGCTTTTGTCTTATTAACCATATCTTCAATTTCTTCTACAGACATAGATTCCTTGAATTTGGCTAATTTTTCAGCAAGTACTGCATCTTCCTCAGCGTTCATTCCCTGCTTGGGTTCAACTACCATGCATGTTCCATGTGTATTTTTAAGTAAATATTTTTCAATAAGTTTCTCAAAATATCCTGTACCGTTAAGTTTTTTTAATTCATCATATACATCAAGTGGTTCTAACATTGTAAAAGGATGTTCGTCGCAGTAAAGCCAGCTTGAAAACATCTGTAATCCATACATAAGTCCTTTTGGATAGTTTCCATAATCAGCTTCCCTGAATTTAAATTCCATACTATTAAGAGCGGCTTCTACTGCCTTTTTATTAAGACCTTCTTTTACGACTTCTTCTAATGTAGAAGTAATAATATCAACAAATTTCGCCTTATCTTCTGCATTGGCATTTTTGCTGATTATTGTAAAATATGGCTGACGCATATCATCTTCAAAATATCCCATTATGTCTTTTCCGACACCGGCTTTTAAAAGATTCTTTCTGATAGGCGCACCAGGTGCTGATAAAAGCGCATAATCAAGCACAGAAAATGCAATTGCAAGCTTCTTATCAGTGCCTTCACCAATAACTTTTGTGTATGCAAGATATGAATTATCATCTAAAGGTTCATCTTCTGTCACAGGATAGAAACGATGAATATCTTTTATTTCTTTGAAAGGCTCCTGTAATTTAAGCTCTGAATCAATTTCAATCTTATCAAATTTAGATAAATATTCTTCATCAAGCCATTTTAATTTTTCTTCAATATCCATATTTCCATACAGATAAATATAACTGTTTACAGGATGATAATATTTGCTATGAAAATCAAGAAACTCCTGATATGAAAGTTCAGGTATTACTTTCGGGTCACCACCTGATTCAAAACCATATGCTGTATCAGGATAAAGTGTGTTCATTATTTCCCTCTCAAGGACACTCTCCGGCGAAGAAAAAGCACCTTTCATCTCATTATAAACAACACCATTTATTTTAATATCTGATTCTTTACTGTCTAATTCATAATGCCAGCCTTCCTGTCTGAATATTTCTTCATGCTTATAAATATTTGGGTAAAAAACAGCGTCCATATATACGCTCATTAAATTCTGGAAATCTTTATCATTGCAGCTCGCAACAGGATAAACAGTTTTATCCGGATAAGTCATGGCATTTAAAAATGTATTTAATGAACCTTTTGCAAGTTCAACAAACGGGTCTTTTACAGGATATTTTTCCGAACCGCACAATACTGAATGTTCCAATATATGTGGAAGACCTGTTGAATCTCTTGGCGGTGTCCTGAATGCTATTGAAAAAACTTTATTTTCATCATCATTTGATAATACAGCAATTCTTGCCCCGCTCTTTTTATGTCTTAAATAATAGCTGTCTGACTTAACATCTTCTATATGCTTTTCTTCTAATATTTCATAATTATCTATACTGCTAAGTTTCATATACTCTCCTTACTTTCTCAAAATGGCGGTAATACTGCTAAGTAATACCGCCCTGAATAAAAACATTTTGTTTTTCGATAATAGTACACTCATGTGTTACTTTGGATTATTGCACTATTTTGCATAAATTATTCAAACACATTCTGTTCAAAAGAATTTTTTATTATTTTTCTTCCTTCTTCGAGTGAGTCAATAGCTCCCAAAGTCTTTAACTGCATTATAACATTACCCAGCACAGAACCTTCTATCGGACCTGTAATAACTTTCTTTCCTGTCTTCTTTGCTGTAAGTTCACATAAAAGCTGGTCCTGTATTCCTCCGCCAACCATATTTATGCATGAAATCTTCTTTCCTGTAATCTTTTCAAGATTCTCAACTGTAGTATGATATTCTGTTGTAAGACCATTGTAAATTGCCATTGCAATCTCGCCAAGTCCTTTTGGTGTACCCTGGCCGTGTTCCTCGCAATATGCAATTACTTCATTCATCATATTGTATGGAGCTGTAAATCTTGCATCATTCGGGTCAATTATAAAATCTTTTCTTTCGGCTGCTTTAGAAGCTGCAATAATATCAGGGAATGAAACTTCATGTTCAAATTCACACCAGTTCCTTCGGAGATTCTGCATAATCCAGAGACCATTGATGTTTTTGAGAAGTCTGATTTTCCCTTCAACTCCACCTTCATTAGTGTAATTATATTCAAATGATTCTTTTGTAAGTACAGGTTCATCAATTTCCATACCAAGAAGTGACCATGTACCACAGCTTAAAAATGCGGCATTTTCATCTTCAAACGGTGTACCTGCTACTGCTGAGGCTGTGTCATGGCTTCCAACAGCAATTACTTTAACACCCTTAAGGCCTGTCTCTTTTACTACCTCATCGATAAGTTCTCCAACAACTGTTCCTGGCTTAATCATTTCACAGAATAAATCTGTACGGATACCGATTCGTTTAAGCAGGTCTATATCCCATGTTCTCTTTTTAGCATCAAGAAGCTGTCCTGTACTTGCATTTGTATATTCATTGTACATTTTTCCTGTAAGGAAATAGTTAAACAAATCAGGCATCATTAAAAATTTGTCTGCTTTTTCATAAATATCAGGACGCATTTTCTTATCTGCAAAGAACTGGAATACTGTATTAAAGTTCATAAACTGTATACCGGTAGATGCGTATAATTCTTCTAATGGAACAATCTTTCCAACTTCATCAATAACGCCGATTGTACGGTCATCTCTGTAATTAACAGGATTACCAATCAAATTACCATCTTTGTCAATAAGACCATAATCAACACCCCATGTGTCAATTGCAAGACTGCTTATATGAATCTTCTTAGCCGCAGCTTTCTTAAGCCCTGTCTTTAATTCATGATAAAGTCTGTATGTATCCCAGTAAAAATATTTTCCAACTCTTACAGGTTCATTTGCAAAACGGTGAAGCTCTTCAAGCTCAATTTTTCCGTCCTCATATTTGCTTAAAATCATTCGACCACTTGAAGCCCCAAAATCAAATGCCAAATTATATACTGTTTCACCCATTTTAATCTTCTCCTTCCAAAATTATGTATTTTTTACTTTTGTTTTATTACTTTTATTAGTAACTTTCTGTTAAATATTTTATCATAAATTTCCATATGTAGCAACGCAAATTTTATATAGCAGTCCAATCATCAGTCCGAATATGCATACCTGTATAATTAAAATTTCTGACTAGTATAAGCACACGCATGAGTACACACGCATGAGTATACGCACATTAGCCAGGTCAAACTATATTTACTCGCTTACATATAACTGAACGTTTTTTTCATTTAAGTATTTTTTCCAGCTATCAACCGGTTTATTTTCTGTTACAACCTTATCTCCAGGTTTAAATTCGTTAAATGTAACAAACGATATTTTATCAAATTTACTGCTGTCAATAGCCCATATTGTTTCTTTGGCACACTCTCTCATAGTCTTTTTCATCACTGCTTCGCCTTCATTTGATTCAGTTATGCCCTTTTCCATATGAATACCCTTACACGATAAAATGGTCTTATCAACATTAAATTTTTTTAACAGATTTTCAGCATCATTGCCACCGAGTGATAACGCAGAATCTCTTAAAACTCCACCTGTAGAAATAACCTTTATGTTTTTATTTCTCGACAACTCTATTAACACTTCAACTGAATTCGTTATTACTGTCAAATCTTTATACTGTTTTAAATTTCTGGCAACCATAAGCGATGTTGATGAAGAATCAAGCATTATACTTTCGCCATCTTCTATCATCTGTGCAACTGCCTTTGCAATCTTTTGTTTCTGGACAATATTAGTTTTTTCACGAATTTTAAAAGGAATATCCTCATTTATTTTCTGTTTTAATACTGCTCCTCCGTATGTCTTCTTTACATATCCTTCTTTTTCAAGCTTATCAAGATCACGTCTTATAGTTTCTTCTGTGACACCATACTTCTGACTCAACTCAGCAACAAGGACACTTTTTTCTTTTTGCAGAATTGTTAATATTTCACTTTTTCTTTCTATCGCTAACATATTACCTTCCTTTTTAATTCGTATAAGATAAAAAGAGCACCAACTACAAAGCTGATACTCTTTCTATTACTACATTTATAAAATATTATAAAAGTGTATTTACAAAGTCTTTTGATGGACTTGGAATTACAGCATAATCAAGTAATAATCCATCTTCTTTAATTAATTTACATGCTGAATCTACAGCTTCAGTAACTGCTGCAACTGAACCTGTCAATAATATGTATGACTTACCACACATACCTCTCGCAACACGAATCTCAAATAACTGTACTTCGGCAGTCTTTGCTGCATGATCTGCAGCAACAATTGCAGATGCACCTGTAAATGTCTCAATTACACCAAGAGCATCAACATTGTCAATTTCTGCAGTACAAGTTAACGCTTTAAAAATATCTTCATGTGGATTACCAAGTACAAACTGGTCAATCAAACTTTCCGGATATTCTTTCTGTGCAGCATCAACGCAAACACGAACTGCACTTAATTCTCCAGCAAACAGTATAATATATTTACCAGGACATACTGTCTGAGACTGGAGCAACTCAACCTGAGCTGTCTTAACAATAAGATCGGCTGCCTTAACACCTGAAGCAACTGTCTTATATTCTACCATACCAATCGCTCTACTCATCCTAATTCATCTCCATTGCTATTATATTTTTACTTTGCTGCAATCGTAATATAACTATCTGTAACTGCAGTTACTTTTCCGGCGATACTTGCATGTAAACATGTACCTAATGCACCTTCCGGAGGCTGACCAACCATCTGTCCTTCACTGACAGCATCTCCAACTTTAACTGTTGCAACACATGGAGCACCGATGCACTGACGAAGAAGAAGTTTTACTTCTTTAATGTCTTTTGTACATGCTGTCATTGGTGCAGGAATATCAAATGGATGTAATCCCAATCTCTGAACCAGTCTGTGTTCCGGAACTCTTCTCTCGTCACGCATACTGTTTACCGGTTTCATTTCTCTCTGAGGTGGTTTTACTCCATTAGCTCTCAAGCCGCCTTTATACTGATCCAACAATGTTCTTGGAGATAATCCCTGATGACATGAATACATCTCACAAAGTCCGCAAGAAACGCAGAAGAATGAATTAAGGAATGGCTCTACATTATATGTAAGACCATTTGCCAAAGCTCTCATAAATTCATGAGGTTTGATTGATGCACCAAGAAGATTTCTAGGGCAGAGACTTGTACACATTGAGCACTGTGAACAAACACTCATTGCATTTCTTATATTCATTCTTGAACTTGTCTGTCTCTTAGTTACAGGCAGACAGGTTGGTGGTAAAACTAAGACTGCTTTTGTCGTCTTTGTAACTATATCACCTGTTGTACAGATTTTACCAGTCATAGGTCCACCCATAATCATGACACTGTCATCTGTAGTAAACCCACCGGCCATATCAATCAAATCCTGTACAGTAATTCCAACAGGTACTTCCAAAGTAACAGGATTCTTAACAAGACCTGCTACAGTAACAAATTTCTTATAAACATTCTGACCTTTTGTAGCTTTCCAATATGAATTTAAAATTGTCTCAACATTGACAACTACACAACCCACAACAATCGGTATTTTACCCTGTGGAACAACTTTTCCTGTTGTTTCATAAATAAGTACAACTTCATCACCTGCCGGGTAAATATCCGGTAATACATGAAGTCTTAAATTCTTATATGCGCCGATATGTTCTCTTACTGCATCTAAAGAAGCTGTATAAGACTTCTTAATAGCAACAATACCTTCTTTGGCACCCATTGTCTCAACAAACATCTGCATACCTGCAAGTACATCATTAACATACTCTGTCACAAGCTGTCTGTCTACTTTTATCAATGGTTCACATTCAGCACAGTTAAGAATAACTGTCTCTGCCTGATCAGAAAGCTTTGCATGTGTCGGGAATCCGGCTCCACCGGCACCTACAACACCGCCTTCAAACAGGGCATTTTTCAATTCTGCAATATCCATCAAGCTCACTCCAACCTATTTTTAGTCACTTACTTTTCTATTACTATTTTATCCGGATCGTCAACTATACCTACAACGCAGGCATCTACCGGAGAATTTTCATTTCCACTGCCGACTCTTGCTGCGCTGCCCGTTGAAACAAGGACAATTTCACCAACACCGGCACCTACATTATCTACTGCAACGACTCGTGTTTGTCCTTCTGAAAAACTCATGTCCTGCATAGAATCCACAATAAGGAATTTACTACCCACAAGATTTGCATTCTTTCTTGTACTGATAACAGTACCAACAACTTTTCCTATAATCATGACAAACCTCCAGCAATCTACTTAAGTAAAATTCCCATATCTTTTCCGACACCAAGACCATTAGCCTCATCTGTGTCTATATGCATTTCTAATGTAAATGACTCATCAACACGAATAAGAACTTCATCAAAAATGCCGCCTCGTCCGTTATCGAAACGAACCTTAACTATCTGTCCGTTGTTCACACCAAATCTCTTTGCATCTGCAGGTGACATATGTATGTGTCTCTTAGCAACAATACAACCTTCCTGCAAATAGAGAACACCTTTTGGTCCAACTATTGCAATAGGTGCAGAGCCATCCAAATCTCCTGATTCTCTGACCGGAGGATTAATTCCAAGACGAATAGCATCTGTCTTAGCAACTTCTACCTGTGATCTTTTTCTTTCAGGTCCTAAAATACGGACATTTTCAATAGCGCGAAGCTTAGTACCAACAAGAGTAACACACTCCATAGCTGCAAACTGTCCGCCCATCAAATCTTTCTTTTTAGTTAACTGATATTCTTTTCCAAACAGGACTTCAACATGTTCTCTTGATAAATGAACATGACGAGCAGAAACTCCAATAGGAATTTTTTCTTCGCTTTCCTGTAACTGATTTTCATTTATCTGCTTAGCAACAAGCTTAGCAATCTGTTCAACTAATTGTTCCTGCATCGTTTCACTCCTAATCAATTGCTGATATTCATCAACAAATAGTTCTTAGCCACATTGACCACTGCGCAATATTACAGGTAAATATATTCAGCTATATCAGATGAATTTCTGTCTCTTTGCACTATCTGTAATTATACGCATAGTTTCCTCATGCGGATTGGCAATCACATAACTTGCGACAATGTTTCCATCTGCCTGTTCTAAAGCAGCATCTACGGCGGCAGTGGCTGCTGACACAGTTCCCTGTACAACAATAGTAACCAATCTGCCGCCTAACTTTTTCTCCCATGTTAAAAACTGCACATCGGCAGTTTTTAACATAATATCCAAAGCCTGTACTGCATCTGCGCAATTGGGCAATTCTATTATGCCAATTGCTTTTTTCATAAATAATCCCTACTTATGTTTAATTATTTGATAACTGGTAAGATTTTTTCTACATCACTGTGTGGTCTTGGAATTACATGTACAGCTACTAATTCACCTAATTTAGCTGCTGCTGCTGCTCCGGATTCTGTAGCGGCTTTAACAGCACCTACATCACCACGAACCATGATTGTTACAAGACCTGAACCAATCTTTTCTGTTCCTACTAATGTAACATCTGCAGATTTAACCATTGCATCTGCTGCCTCGATTGATGCTACTAAACCTCTTGTTTCTACCATTCCTAAAGCTTCCTGTGTCATAATAAAAATCCTCCTTAAAATTATGTTTGTATTTAAATTAAAAATTAATAAGTAAACCTAAACTATAGTATAACCTACATCGCACGAATTTTCAACATTTTCTCCGTATCTTTTTCCGGAGAAGCAATAATATATTTCGAAACAACACCTGTTAAACTATTAGCCGCTTCTTCTGCCGCAGCCATGGCAGCTTCTACATCTGCAACACTGCCGCGCATCTTAACAAGCATGACAAGAGGCACCGGAAGTTTATCGGCATTAGCCGGTTTATTCTTATCAAGTGCATCTATTCTTACTGCCGCAGCCTTGCATGCCGCATCTGCTGCAACAAGCGCTGCACAGCAACCATACACTTCTAACATTCCTACTGCTTCCATCCTCGTATCTCCTTCTTATAGAGTCATGTCATACGGATATTCTAAATCCATTACGCTACCTGTTCATTTAATTATTCATTAACAATTGCTATCTTAAGACCTTCCATCTTAAGGTTTGTCTCAAGAGCTTCATTAATCTGATCCAATGGGAACTTGTGAGTAATAAGCTTGCTCATTGGAAGTCCTATTGCTTTAGCACCCTTTAAGAAATCAAATGTTGTTGCATAGTCTCTGAGTGTATATACCCATGAACCAACTGTTGTAATTTCTTTTGAACAAATATCAAAGTGTGGGTTAATTGTAGCATCTCCACCATTGATGAAGAAACCAAGTTCACAAAGTCCACCGCCATTACGAATGAATTTGTAAATGTTTGAATGAGCTACAGGAGAACCTGTACACTGGAATGCGAAATCTGCAAGATATCCGCCAAATGCATCTTTAACTGCTCCTGCCAACGCTTCAATACCTTTGTAATCCTTGAAGTTAACTGTAGCACCGGCACCCATTTCTTTAGCGAAACCAAGTCTCTTCTGCTCTCCGTCAACTGCAACGATATTCTGGATTCCCAATGTTTTAAGAACTGCGATACAAATCAATCCGATTGGTCCACAGCCCTGAACAACAACGCGGCTGTTAAATCTTAAAATCCCTGTTGTCTTAGCTCTCTCAACAGCATGTACTAAAACTGCACATGGCTCAATTAAGATTCTTGAATCCAAATCTAAATCACTTACATTAAATATTGTTGAACCGCCACGAACAAGAATGTAATCTGAGAACCAGCCATTCAAATGAATATCATCATCTGGAAGAAGTCCATAAACATCTGCTCCACCAACATTCTGTTTGTTAAGGTCGAACATTGTAATATCCGGGTCATCTTTAAAAATCATACATGTTACAACTTTATCACCGATATTAAGTGGTTTACCGGCACTGTCTTTTGTAACATTCTTACCCATTTTTACTATTTCTCCTGTACCTTCATGTCCAAGAGCTACAGGGATAAGACTGAATGGGTCTCTCTTAAATTCATGTGCATCTGTTCCACATACACCGCAGCCTTCAACTTTAACTAAAATGTCATCATCACCAACTTCAGGCATTGGGAATTCTTTAACATCAAAATGTCCCAAAGAAGTAAGCATTGCAACTTTAGCTGTTGCAGGAATAACATTAGATGCAGCAGGTGCAACTGAAGCTGTTGATGCTGTTGTTGCTGTACCTGTCTTAGGTGTACCACCAAGTTCTGTAAGAACCTGTTTAACTATTTCTTCTATATTCATATCCACCTGTTATCACTCCTTTACTTTATCTTATACATAACGAATCGCACATTGTACATCTTCTGCTCTTCGTAAATGTCTTAGCTGATGTAAGCCCTTCACCTGTACGGCTTGCAATTGTAAATGTTGCAAAACCTTCACCGCCAAAACCAAGTGCTGCATAAGACGGACCGTTTTTAACAAATATAGCTGTATCAAGTGCTTTGCCATATCTTGTAAGATTGTTGACATTAGTTGAATGCATATGAGCAGAATGACGATTGCCATGTTCAAGCTCAACTGCAGTTTCAATACCTTCATCAACATTTTTAACACGAACTATACCTAAAATAGGCATCATAAGTTCTGTATCAATCAATGGGTGGGTCTTATCGCCTTCAAAAATAATACAACGGACATCATCACCTACAGTAACGCCAATCTTGCCCAATAATACTTTGGCACTTCGGCCTACGCATTCACGGCTGAGTATTTTGCGTCCGTTCTTTTCAACAAATACTGTCTGTGTAAGCTTGTCAACTTCTTCTTTGCTTGCATGATAACAGCCATTCTGTTCCATGTAGTAAATAAGTTCATCTGCAATAACATCAACAGCTATAACTTCTTTTTCAGCTATACAAGGAAGATTGTTGTCAAATGTAGCACCATTTACTATATCTTCAGCTGCTTTCTGTATATTTGCAGTCTCATCAACAAGCACCGGAGGATTACCGGCTCCGGCTCCAATTGCTCTCTTACCACTTGAAAGAACCTTGGTAACAACACCAGGTCCACCTGTAGCAACAAGCAGCGATATATCTTTATGTGTGAAGATAGTCTGGCTTACTTCCATAGTCGGATTCTCTACTGCAACAGCAAGGTTTTCAGGTCCTCCTACTTCAACGCAAGCTCTGTTAACCATATCGATGGCAAAATTTGAAACTCTCTTAGCTCCCGGATGTGGTGCAAAAACAACTGCATTTCCGGCAGCAAGCATTCCAATTGTATTACAGATAACTGTTTCTGACGGGTTAGTAGATGGAGCAACTGCTCCAATTACACCAAACGGTCCCTGCTCTACAAGAGTAAGTCCTCTGTCTCCTGACCATGCAACAGTCTGTAAATCTTCTGTACCAGGTGTTTTTTCAGCAACAAGCTGATGTTTAAGAATTTTATGTCCGACATTACCCATACCAGTCTCTTCAACACCCATCTGTGCAAGAATTGTTGCATTTTCAAGTGTCTTCTTTCTGATATTCGCAATAATCTTTTCCCTGAATTCTAATGGCATCGGCTGAATTTCTTTCTGAGCCTTCTTAGCTGCTGCTATGGCATCTTCAATATTTTCAAAAATACCCATCTGTTTTCCTGCAGTCTGCTTAGGTGCAGCAACAGCTTCATTCTTCTGTGAAGCTGATGATGGGGTTGAAGAACCCATACCTGTTAAAACACCGCGGACGATATCCTTAATTTCCTGTTCTGTCATTAAACGGACACCTCCACCTTATTATTTCATCTGAGCTAAAATTTTCTTAGTTACCTCAGCAACGATTTTCTCAACATCTGCAGAATTTTCTGCTGGTGCTGCACTTGCTGAACCAGCGCATGCTGCATGGCATCCGCCGCCACATTTTCCACCAAGTTCTGCGCAAAGATTTGCAGGGTGTTTTCCCGGAAGACCAAATTTTCTTCTGATTTCATATAATCTCTGAACCTGTTCTTTGCTTAATTCTTTAGGTCCGCCAAGCTGACGTGCTTTGTATAATAACTCTGCATAGAACTCAAGCGATTCCATCTTGTGATATGCTGAAAGTAAATCTACTGAGTATGATAATGCACCATGATTCTCAAGTAAAACTGCATCATAATATGGAAGATATTTTTCAACTGCATCTGGAATTTCATTTGTAGATGGTGTACCATATTCAGCGATTGGAACACAGCCTAATGCAATAACAGCCTCTGGCATGATAGGTGCTGTCAATGGAATACCTGCAATAGCAAAAGCTGTAGCATATGATGGATGTGCATGAACAACAGAATTAACATCTGGTCTGCACTTGTAAACTCTCATATGCATCTTGATTTCTGAAGATGGCTTAAAATTACCATTAGCCTGAAGAACATTACCTTCAGCATCAACTTTACAAATATACTCTGGTGTCATAAATCCCTTTGAAACACCTGTTGGTGTACATAAGAATTCATTGTCAGAAAGTTTTACAGAGATGTTACCGTCATTAGCAGCAACCATTCCTCTGTTGTAGATTCTTTTTCCGATTTCACAAATCTGTTTTTTAATTTCGTACTCGTTTGCCATTACTCTTTCCTCCTTAAATATTCAGCTGTAGAAACAGGCAAATCCATTTCCACGCCACATCAAAAATGTTTGTTTATGTTGTTTTATTTCTGATTATAAATATTCTATCACATTATACGGACAAGTGCAACCGTTTTTGCATATTTTTTTCATTTACGACATTTTTTGAAAACCATTATAAGGTCGCACATAAACGCATTACCATATTTTAACATATTAATAGCACTAAACCCAACACAAATCAACACAAAACCAACATTATTATCACAATCACAAACAACAGGCAAACATTTCTGATTATCCATTAATTTTTTCACATTCATTTCAACATCAAGCCTAATATCAAATTTTAAATAAAATCGTTATAAATTATGTCTATAGATGAAAAAGCAAAAAAATGCAAAAGAATATTTTCATTTGGTCTGCAAACTAAACATATTTTTAAAAAAAGCAAAATATAATATGCGTTTATGGCATAAAAAAATCCCTCCGGATAAATTTTAAAATTCATCCGGAAGGACAACAAGAACATTAAATAATATTAAGCTATTTTTGATTTAGCAAGTTCAACAAGTGCTTTGAATCCTTCTGCATCATTGATAGCCATCTCTGATAAAACTTTACGGTTAAGTTCTACACCAGCAACTTTTAAACCATACATAAATTTGCTATATGATAAACCATTAAGTCTTGCAGCAGCATTAATTCTGGCAATCCATAATCTTCTGAACTGACGTTTTCTTTCTTTTCTGCCTGAATATGAGCTTGTAAGTGCTCTCATTACTGACTGTTTTGCAACACGATACTGTTTTGAACGAGCTCCTCTATATCCTTTAGCAAGTTTTAATACTCTGTTATGTTTTTTCTTTGCGTTTAATCCGCCTTTTACTCTAGCCATTTTTTAGTTCCTCCTTCTTGGTTCAAATTAAAGATAAGGTAATATCTTCTTCATATTCTTTACATTTGTTGCATCTGTAATTGCAGCTTTTCTCAAATTTCTCTTTCTCTTAGTACTTTTCTTTGTAAGAATATGACTCTTGTAAGCCTTATTTCTCTTTAATTTACCAGTTCCAGTAACTTTAAATCTTTTTGCTGCTGCTTTCTTTGTCTTTATTTTTGGCATAACCATTTCCTCCTTAAATTCTTTGTTCAATCTATGCCGGACTGTTTGTCCCGACCCAAAAACCAGGGAATAAATCCCCGTATGATTGGCTTTATTTTTTCTCTGCTAAAAACATTGTCATGCTGCGGCCTTCAAGCTTTGGCGCTTTCTCAACTACCGCTACATCTGAAAGTCTTTCAGCGAAATCATCAAGAATATGTTTACTGCTCTGTACATGAGCCATCTCTCTTCCACGAAATCTTAATGTAACTTTAACTCTGTCACCTTTCGCAAGGAATTTTCTTGCAGATGTCGCTTTTGTGTTAATATCATTTTCTTCGATATTCGGTGAAAGCCTTACTTCTTTTACATCTATTACTTTCTGTTTCTTCTTAGCTTCTTTTTCTTTTCTGGCAAGTTCATATCTGTATTTACCATAATCAGCAATTTTGCATACAGGCGGTTTAGCTGTAGGTGCAATTTTAATCAAATCCAAATCAGCTTCTCTTGCAAATGCTAAAGCTTCCTTTGATGACATAACACCAACCTGTTCACCATCTGCTCCTATTACTCTTACTTCTCTGTCTCTAATTTGTTCGTTAATAAATAAATCGCTTATGACAAGCACCTCCATAATATTGTTTTATTCTTTCCCTCTGAAAATATACATATAACATATAAAAAGGACAGCCCGACAGAGCCATCCTTAAAT
>CAJJNI010000038.1 GCA_905193085.1 uncultured Lachnospiraceae bacterium
TGCCTGACCGGGTATACATGTAATGATTTATTTGGACAGCAGATTCTTATTGATGAAGCTAAAGAAGAGTTAAGAAAGACGGTAGAAGAGACAAAGGAACTTGACTGTATTGTATTTGTAGGTCTGCCACTTATGGTTAAAGGAAAGCTTTATAATGTGGCAGCAGCAATTAACAGAGGCAGACTTCTTGGAATAGTGCCTAAATATGCAATTCCAAACTATGCAGAATTTTATGAGGCAAGACATTTTTCTGCCGGCACAAAGAGTGTTGAGAAGATAAAAATGTGGGGACAGGAAGTTTTATTTGGCATGAATATTTTATTTGAATGTGAACAAATGCCAACATGTGTTATTGCAGCTGAAATCTGTGAAGATTTGTGGATACCGGCGCCGCCATCAATTACACATGCACAGGCTGGGGCAACAGTTATCGTTAATTTGTCGGCAAGTGATGAACTTACAGGAAAGGCAATATACAGAAATCAGCTTCTTAGCAGCCAGTCAGCGCATCTTGTGTGTGGTTATATTTATTCAAGTGCCGGAGATGGTGAATCTACTACAGATTTAGTATTTGGCGGGCATAATTTAATCGCTGAAAATGGTTATATTCTCTCCCAATCAGAGCGTTTTAAAAATCAGTCAGTTCATGCTCAGATTGATTTTAAGAGACTTGTGCTTGAGCGGGAAAAAATGAATACATTTTTTACTGAGAATGTCCCGGAATATGTTACAGTAGAATTTAATCTTGATGTGACAGAAACAAAGCTTGACAGATTCTTTGATCCGGCTCCGTTTGTTCCGAGTGATAAGAAAACAAGAGAGGACAGATGTGAGGAGATTCTCTCAATACAGGCGATGGGATTAAAGAAAAGACTGGAACACACAGGCTGTCAGAGTGCCGTTATCGGAATTTCAGGCGGACTTGATTCCTCACTTGCACTTCTTGTAACAGCGAAGGCATTTGATTTACTTGGGCTTGAGCGAAGCAAGATTACAGCAGTGACAATGCCATGCTTTGGAACAACTGACAGAACATATACGAATGCCTGTGAAATGACAAAAAGACTTGGTGCAACACTCAGAGAGGTTGACATAAAAGAAGCAGTCAATATACATTTCAGGGATATAGGACATAATCCTGAAGTTCATGATGTGACCTATGAAAACTCTCAGGCAAGAGAGCGTACCCAGATTTTAATGAACATCGCAAACCAGACTAATGGTATGGTTATCGGTACGGGTGACATGTCAGAGCTTGCTCTTGGCTGGGCTACTTATAATGGAGACCATATGTCCATGTACGGAGTAAATGTTTCGATACCTAAGACTCTTGTCAGACATCTTGTTAAATATTACGCTGATGTTTGTGCTGATGATAAATTAAAAGAAATATTACTTGATGTTCTTGATACTCCGGTAAGTCCGGAGCTTCTGCCTCCTAAGGAAGGAGAAATCGCCCAGAAGACAGAAGATATAGTAGGACCTTATGAGCTTCATGACTTCTTCTTATATTATTGTTTAAGATTTGGTTATGAGCCTGACAAAATATTCAGAATTGCAAAGCTTGCATTTAAAGGAACTTATGAAGATGAAGTGATTTACAAATGGCTGAATACATTTTATTGGAGATTTTTCAGCCAGCAGTTCAAACGCTCATGTCTTCCTGATGGTCCTAAGGTTGGTACTGTTGCGGTATCTCCGAGAGGTAATTTAAGAATGCCTAGTGATGCATCTGTAAATATCTGGAAGAAAAATCTGGCTTCAATCAAGTTATAAATATCAGATGTCAGAATTAAAAGATTAAGCTTTAATGATATTATTTATGGCTGATGATAAAAGCAAATTTTCTTGAATCAATATGTACTTAAAAAGCCACATCTGGTTAAGGTGTGGCTTTTTCTAATGAGGTATTGATGGCATCAAGCAGAAGAGTGCTTGTATATTTGCTTTCTTCAGAATATGTAATGTTTTCAGTCGACTGCTGTGCGCAGACCTGTGAAGCAATGTTATCAAGAGATGGTTTTAACAGAGGATACATTGTTGCAATTGTGTCGCTTAAGTTGACAAATTCGATAGAGTTAATATGATTTGAATCAACGGTTACAGTGACATCTACAGGTGTGTTATTTAACATGATTGATGTCTTGTAAACTCCTGCCACATACGAGACAGATGTTTCTTCAACCGGAATATCATTATTCTTTTTTGATGTAAGCATTAATACAATCAGTATTATCAGCAAAATAGCAAGCCCTGTGAAAATTCCTGTGTATATCAATTCCCTGGCGCGCAGGACAACAATTTTGGTTTTCTTACCCATAACAGCTCCTTATTGGCGATTTGTTGTTATATATTATGAGAAGATAGTGTACTTTATGCTAGAAAAATCCCATATTAATCAACAGGTTCATAAAATGAATCAGCTCCCTTTATTCGCCTTAAACTGTTTGTTTAAAAGATAATTTGGCGAATGTTTTTAAAGATTTGCCTGTATGCTTTGACAAAATTTTATTTTCTGTTTCTATATAATAATGCCTGTCATCAGAAATGAAAATGCCATTCGCTGATGCCGGTAAATGGGCAAATAATAATTAAGGAGTGTAAAGAAATGGGAAAAAAGAAAGTAAAACAGCTTGTAATGTATGTCATTGGTGGATTGCTTGGAGCAGTCAGTATATACGGAGTTAATCCAATCGGGTACGGTTATTTTTGCGGTGCGGTAAGTGGCCCGGTAAATATGTTTGCAATGATGGTGCTTGTCGTTGGAGGAATAGTTTTTTCAGGTGGGTACATAGAAAGTGTAAAATACACAATAAGTATGATGCTGTTTCTTGTAGTATATAATTTATTTGTAGGAAGAAAAAATAAAAATGTTTTAAAAACTGCGCTTATTGGAGCCGGCTGTCTGTTTATTATGAATCTGACAAAATATGTCCTTATTGATACGAATAAAAATGAGCTTGTTATGGGTGTACTGGAGAGTGTTTTTGCGTCAGCAGTCAGTGTGTTTACAATATATGGAAAAGATATATCATTTAAGAGGCACACTAAAAATGAAAAGACAATAAAAGCGGCAGGTGAAGCAAGGCTGAACGAATCAGCCCATATGTTAAATAAATTGTCCGGCTGTTTTGAAAGTCTTCCTGTTAAAAAAGAAGTTTTAAATTCACAGGATGTTAATGATATGTTTGATGAGCTTATGAATAAGTTTTGTAGGGGGTGCGAGTGTTACGAAAACTGCTGGAATAAATTTTATGAGACAACATGCGAGGGTGCTTATGATATATTCTGCCAGCTGGATAAAAATAAAGGTACAAAAGAGCTTGCGGCGGCATCAGAATTTGCACAGAGCTGTCCACATTATCCGATGCTTATAAATAAAGCAAAGCAGATTTTTGACAGAACTAAAAATAATTTCCTGTGGTATAACAGGCTGATTGAAAACAGACAGGCGGTGGCACTTCAGTTAACCGAAGTTGCAAGAATGATGCAGGAGGCATCAGAAGAAATATGCAGCCAGAGAGAAGTAGAGGGTGAGCTTGCCGTGAAAATAAGAAAAAAAATGAAATTGCATTCAGTTGATGTTAAATCAATTATAGTAAGAAAAGGAAAGGGGGGAAGAGATGAATATGTTCTGTCCTTATGTACAACAAAAGATAAATGTGTTGCGGTGAGAGATGTTGCTATATATTTATCAGATGTGTTAGACAAGCCTTACAGAGCCGACAAAGAAAGCCGGCTGATACTTAACAGAAATATAGAAAGCATACTGTTTGTTGAACAGCCTAATTACCGCATTATACATGGCTGTGCAAGGGCTGCAAAGTCAGGAGAAAGAGTTCTTGGGGATAACTTTTCATTCTGTTTTTCAAACGGACAGATGGCAGCCTGTCTGTGTGATGGAATGGGAAGTGGTCTTTTAGCAAGTCAGTCCAGTGAACTTGTCATAGAACTGCTGGAAGGTTTTTTAGAAGCGGGTTTTTGCAAAGAAACTGCGCTTAGAATGATGAATGCCACGCTCATAATGAACAGTCAGAATGGAAAATATTCTACTATAGATGTAGCAGAAGTTGATTTGTATGCAGGAATCTGCGAGTTTGTTAAAATGGGTGCAGCTGTCTCATTTATTAAGAGAGAAAATACTGTTGAGACTGTAAAACTTGAAAGCCTTCCGGTTGGTTCGTTTTATGACCAGAGTTTTGAATCAGCGACGAAAACTTTATATGACGGAGATTATGTCATTCTTATAAGTGACGGAGTTCTTGCGCCATTGCCTAAATCAATGACGGAGCAGGTTATGGCGCAGCTCATATCACAGATTGACTGTTATAATCCAAAAGAAATGGCAAATCAGATTTTGGACAGCGTATTAAAAGAATGTGATTATGCGCCGGTTGATGACATGACGGTACTTGTATTTGGATTGATTCATAACTAAAAATAAAAAAAGGTTGTACATTATATGTATTTTACTGTATTATATTATATGAGGATCTGAGGGTGAAGAAAACAGTTTTTAGCTGTAAAAAATATGTATCGGGTGAGTTTTATAATAATATTTATGATATGGTAAGGGTTAATTTATGTGGGAAAATTTTAATATACGTTTTTTAAAGCTTAATTTCAGGATAAAATTTACTGAGGGTGGGGACCTTCCACAGTATAAGGTTTCTGCAATAAGAGGTGGAATTGGTGAGATGCTGCTTCGGCAAAACTGCATCAGCAACAGAATATGCGAGGGGTGTTCATTCAGAGATGAGTGTGTTGTAGAGAGGATATATTATCATCCGCTGAAAATAACACCGGAATTTGTACAGGATAAGAGTAATATGGGGTATTTGTATGAGTGCAAAGATTTCAGGACAAGTGTTTCAAAAGGAGACATACTCAGATTTTCCATGCTTTTAATGGGAGATGTAATAGTACATGCGCCACAGATATTGCAGGCATTGATAAGATTTGGAGACATTGGTATAGGAAAAAATTGGGTAAAATTTAAAGTTGAAAAAGTAGAAAATCACAGGGGAGAAGTTGTCTTTGATGGCAAAAACTGTGAGAATACAAGGTTTGCGCCTAATTTAGTAAGTGAATATGTTCAGTCAAGAATGAACTTGCGTAAATCAAAAAAGCTTCAGGTATGTTTTATGACACCATGGACACAGAAATACAAGGGCAAATTTATAAAAAAATTTGATGGAGAAGCTTTTGCTGACTCTGTTTACAGAAGGGTATATCTTGCAAACTGCATGGAAGGCAATGAAATGAATCAGTATAATGAAATATTCAAAGGTCTGTCTGTGTCGAATCAGGAAGTAAAAGAAAGAGAAATATCGAGATTTTCAAGTACCCATAACAGGAAAATAGACTTAAAAGGGCTTATAGGAAAATTTACACTGGAAAATGCCACCGAAGAGTTTCTGCCATATCTGTATGCGGGTGAACTTCTTCATGTAGGTAAAAATGCCAGCATGGGATTTGGACAGTATAAAGTGATATAGTCAGCATGAGTTAATAAAGTGGGAATAAGATAGTTTAATTAGTATGAGTTCACATTATGCCATGCCTGCGGTAGTGTTGTGGAAGACTGTTGATGAATATAAGGTTGATATTGAAGTATATCAGGTAAGTTTAGATGGAAAATAAGGTTTATAATTACATAAAAAAATATAATATGATAAATGAAGGTGACAGGGTGCTTGCGGGCGTCTCAGGCGGGGCTGACTCCATGTGCCTTCTTTTGGTGCTTTTAAAGCTTGCAGACAGACTTGGTGCTAAAATTTTTGCAGTTCATGTAAATCATTGCTTAAGAGGCGAAGATTCTGATGAAGATGCCGAATTTGTCAGAAAATTCTGTGAAAATAACGGGATTGAATGTATTGTAAGAGATGTAGATGTGAAGTCACTTGTAAAGACAGAAGGACTTTCAGAGGAAGAAGCAGCAAGAATTTTGAGATATGATGTTTTTAAAAGTGCAGCAAAGGATTGCGGCTGCAATAAAATTGCAGTTGCCCATCATGCCGATGACCAGGCCGAAACTGTACTTTTTCAAATGTTTCGTGGAAGCGGACTTAGAGGAATTTCAGGTATTCTTCCGGTAAGAGATGAAATTATAAGACCATTGTTGTGTGTCGGGCGTGATGAAATAGAAGATTACCTTCAAAAAAATAATATAAATTTTCGTACAGATGCAACCAATTTTTCTACAGAATATTCCAGAAATAAAATTCGACTAAAATTACTCCCTTATATCAAAGAAAATATTAATGAAGGAATTGTGGCACATCTTAATGCGGTTGCACAAGATGCGGCTAAGGCTGATGCATATTTTAGAGAAGAAGCACAGAAGATATTTGGAAGTAACGCTGTTATTGAAAACAGCAGTGATAATCAAAATAACATGAATATTCAAAATAATGTGAATAATCAAAATAAAACTGTAAGATTAAGCCTTGATATTCTTAAGAATAAAGAAATTATAGTATCCTATGTTTTCAGAATGTGTATATCAACTGTAAAAGCTTCGTTGAAAGATATAGGAAGAACACATATTGAGAAAATATATCAGTTAGCCAATTCCACAGGAAACAGGCAGATTTCACTTCCATATGGGATAATTGTAAAAAAAGAATATGATAATCTTATATTTAAAGTTACAGATAATGAAGAATGCTTAAAACAGGCAGTTCCTTTTGTGGAAATAAGTATAAAAAAAGAGGAAATTTTTGCAGCCCCTGAGGGTATTATAGTAGAAGCCGGGGATAAAAAAATAGAATTTTGTGTCAGAGAAAATAAAAAAGTTGCAAAATATCCAAAAACAATGTATACTAAATGCTTTGATTATGATAAAATAGAAAATGTTTTATCTTTACGAACCCGAAAGGCGGGAGATTTCCTTGTTGTTAATAAATCGGGTGGCAGAAAAAAAATAAAAGATTATTTTATTGATGAGAAAATACCAAAAGATAATCGTGACGAAATTATTTTGCTGGCTGACGGTTCAAATATTTTATGGGCTGTTGGTTACAGAATTAGCGAGGAATATAAAATTACTGAGGAATCAAAGTATATTTTAGAAGTTAAAGTAAACGGAGGATAAGTGAAAATGGAAGACAAGATAAGTGTAATGTATTCGGAAGAAGAGATTGACAAAAGAATAAGGGAGCTTGGAAAACAGATTAGTGAAGAATATGCCGGTGAGTCAATTCATATGGTATGTGTACTCAAAGGCGCAAGCACATTTGCATGCGAGCTTGCAAAGAGAATTACAATTCCTGTATATTTTGACTTTATTAAAGTATCAAGTTATGGAAATGATACTGTATCAAGTGGAAATATAAAAGTGTCAAAAGATGTGGACGATTCAGTTGAAGGTGACAATGTTCTGATAATTGAAGATATTGTTGATTCAGGAAGAACTTTAGCATGCCTTCTTGAATTATTCAAGGAGAGAAATCCTAAATCTTTAAAGCTGGCAGTATTGCTCGATAAGCCGGATAGAAGAGTAATTCCGGTTAATGTAGATTATACAGGTTTTGTTATTCCTGATGAGTTTGTAGTAGGATATGGTCTTGATTATGCGCAGAAATACAGAAATCTGCCATATGTTGGAATCGTTGAACAATAATTAAGAGGAAAACAGAAAGGAGGTTCATGCTTTGTACAATAATAGAAATAATGGAAACAGCAGACGTATAGGAGGCATCAGTTTACTTGTTTTACTGATGATTGCAGCCATATTATTTGCATTTGTTTTAAATGACAGAAGCGTGAAAAATCAATATAATTTAAGCAGTTTTAAGGAAGATATTCTTGATGAAAAGGTTGAATCTGTAGAAATCCGACAGAACGAGGCGGCTCCGACAGGCCGTGTAATTGTTTCATTTAAGAAATCAAGTAGAGAAGATAAGACATTTTATGTTCCTGAAACACAGAAAATAGTTGATTTGTTAGATGAATTGAATTTTGATGATTATGTTGTAAAGAATATTGATAAAGAGAGCTGGCTTATTACAATTCTTCTTCCATGTCTTGCAACATTTGCAATTGTGTTTGTTATATTTACATTTATGACAAACAGAACGAATGGTGGTGGTAACAATGGCGGAAGAATGATGAATTTTGGTAAGAGCCGTGCCAGACTGTCCACAGAAGAAGCTAAGAAGTTTAATTTCGAGAGCGTTGCAGGTTTAAATGAGGAAAAAGAAGATTTGCAGGAAATTGTAGATTTCTTAAAATTCCCAAAGAAGTATATTGATGTTGGCGCAAGAATACCGAAGGGTGTTATTTTGGTAGGCCCTCCAGGAACAGGTAAAACATTGCTTGCCAAAGCAGTTGCCGGAGAAGCAGGAGTACCATTCTTTAGTATTTCAGGTTCTGATTTTGTAGAAATGTTTGTTGGTGTCGGTGCTTCACGAGTAAGAGATTTGTTTGAAGATGCCAAGAAAAATGCACCTTGTATAATTTTTATTGATGAAATAGATGCAGTTGCCCGAAGAAGAGGTACAGGTATGGGCGGCGGCCATGATGAGAGAGAACAGACATTGAACCAGCTTCTTGTTGAGATGGACGGATTTGGTGTTAATGAAGGAATTATCGTTATGGCGGCAACAAACCGTGTAGATATCCTTGACCCGGCAATTTTAAGACCGGGACGATTTGACAGAAAGATTGGCGTAGGACGTCCTGATGTAAAGGGAAGAAAAGAAATTCTATTAGTTCATTCTAAGAACAAACCTCTTGCAGAAGATGTTGATTTAGACAATATTGCGCGCACAACAGCCGGATTTGTCGGTGCTGACCTGGAAAATCTTATGAATGAAAGTGCTATTATAGCAGCTAAGAATGAAAGAGCATTCATAAAGCAGGAAGATATACAGAAAGCATTTATAAAAGTTGGTATTGGTGCAGAGAAGAAGAGCAGGGTTATTTCTGAAAAAGAAAAGCGTATTACTGCATATCATGAGGCAGGTCATGCAATACTTTTCCACCTTCTTCCGGATGTCGGACCTGTACACACTGTTTCAATTATTCCTACAGGTGTAGGTGCAGCAGGATATACAATGCCGCTTCCTGAAAAAGATGAAATGTTTAATACAAAAGGCAAGATGTTACAGAACATTGTTGTAGATTTAGGCGGACGTGTTGCAGAAGAGCTTGTGCTTGATGATATAACAACAGGCGCTTCACAGGATATTAAACAGGCAACAGAACTTGCTAAAGCTATGGTAACAAAATATGGTATGTCAGAAGAGGTCGGCCTTATAAATTATGGCGGTGATGATGATGAGGTATTTATCGGAAGAGACCTTGCACATACAAGAAGTTATGGCGAAAGCGTTGCCACAAAGATTGATTTGGAAGTAAAACGAATCATAGATGACTGCTATGCACAGGCTAAGCAGATGATAAAAGATAATTATGATGTTTTAGATAAATGTGCTAAACTTCTTTTAGAAAAAGAGAAGATAACACGCGAAGAATTTGAAGAGCTTTTTGAATCAGAGAATCGCTCAGAACAGCCTGTATCAGGTGAAAATGAAATTTCAGAATAATTATTGGTTAAAATGCACAAAAAGTTATTGTGAAAAGTGCACAAAAACAGATATGCAAAATTGTGAAGTTTGTGCACACTTAATTAGGGACAGGTGCTATTATAATAACCGTAAACCCCCCCAATACATTATATAGTTTTTGCTACACCCCATAAGAGAAATACCTTCTCTTGAAAAGCCCGCATATCCCGCAATGAAAATTGCCGGTATGCGGTTCTTTTTTGCAATTAATTATATAAAGTCTATATTGACACAAAACTTTGGTAATAGATATGGTAACTTTAGAAACAGATATTGTCTTGACTAAACAGGGCAATCGTGCTACACTCGTATGAGTGTTAATAATAAGTAAATAAGACAGTTCGCTTGTACCATCCTGTCTATAAATAAAACTAGGACAACAGAGCAGTTAGTTGCTGTTCTTTGTTTTAGATTGTGTTTTTTTGGTACTGGCGTATTGTCAGTACCTTTTTTTGTGCAGGCAAAGAAAAAAATGTAAAGTATATAGCGGGTATGTGTCAGTCTGCCCGGTTGAATTTAGAAAGTCAGGTGAATAAATGTGTATACAGTAAGAACAGAAGAGTGTTTTGATTCGGCTCATTTCCTTGCCGGATACGATGGTAAATGCAAAAATATACATGGGCACAGATGGAGAGTTGTACTTGAAGTGTCAAAGGAAAATCTTGATGATGGCGGAATGGTTATTGATTTTACTGATTTGAAGCATGAGCTTAAAAATTTTGCAGATACTTTGGACCATGCGTTTATTATTGAAAAAGGTTCATTGAGATATGAAACTCATAAGGCATTACTTGAAGATGATTTTAAGATTGTTGAGGTGGATTTCAGACCTACTGCTGAGAATTTTGCGAAATATATTTTTGATGAGTTTAAAAACAAAGGTTATGATGTCAGGGCAGTTGAAGTGTACGAGACACCGAAAAACTGTGCCAGATACGAAGAAGGCTAAGGAGAAAGTTAATGCAGTTAGATAAATTTTTACCGGTGGCAGAGCATTTTGTCAGCATTAATGGCGAAGGACAAAAAAGCGGACAGCTTGCGATATTTATACGCTTTACCGGTTGCAATCTGAAATGTAATTATTGTGACACGACATGGGCAAATATGCCGGACGCTCCGTTTGAAAAAATGACAATAGATGAAATCTGCGCTCTTGTAAAGCAAAGCGGTGTAAACAATGTAACGCTCACGGGAGGAGAACCTCTTTTGCAGCCGCTTATAAAAGAGCTTATAGAAAAATTGTTAGTTTTACCTGACATAAGAGTTGAAATAGAAACTAATGGAAGTGTCAGTATAAAACAGTGGGAAAATCATGATGAGAGACTGGAGTTTACGCTTGATTATAAATTGCCGGGAAGTGGAATGCAGTCTCATATGAACACTGATAATTATAAATATTTAAAAAGAAGCGATACCGTTAAATTTGTGTGCAGTGATGAAAATGATTTGTTAAAGGCTAAAGAAATTATAGATATCTATAAGCTTGCAGGCAGATGCGGACTGTATTTAAGTCCTGTTTTTGGAAGAATTGAGCCTGATATGATGGTTGAATTTATGAAAGAAAATAAAATGAATGATGTAAATTTGCAGCTTCAGATGCACAAATTTATATGGAATCCTGATAAGAGAGGTGTGTAAAATGGCAATAGATACGAAAGCAATAGAAGAGCACATAAGAGGAATACTTGTTGCGTTAGGAGATGACCCTGAAAGAGAGGGCTTAAAAGAAACTCCTAAAAGAGTTGCAAAAATGTATGAAGAAGTTTTTGAAGGAATGAATTACACAAATCGTGAAATTGCGGACATGTTTGGAAAAACATTTGAGGAGACAATGAATTTTGAGCAGTCAGACAATGACATGGTAGTCGTAAAAGATATAGATGTATTCAGTTACTGCGAGCATCATATGGCACTCATGTACGATATGAAAGTTACTGTTGCCTATCTTCCGAAGAAAAAAGTCATAGGCTTAAGCAAAATAGCAAGAATTGCTGACATGGCTGCAAAAAGACTCCAGCTTCAGGAGAGACTTGGCGCTGACATAGCAGAAATAATCCAGATGGTAACAGAATCAGAAGATGTGGCTGTTCTGATAGAAGCCAGCCATAGCTGCATGACAGCAAGAGGCATTAAAAATGTTGGTGCAAAAACATATTCAACAACATTAAGGGGAAGATTTAAAACAGATGCCTCATTATATATGAGATTAAAATAATATAAAGTAAATATCGATATATGTGATTTCATAAAGAAGTATATTGAGTATAGAAAATATACTGGCAAACTGTTTTATAACCTGTAACATTTAGAAATCAAAATATAATTTAGAAATTAAAATATAATTTAGAAAAAATAAAAAAACAGGAGGATATGAAATGAGTGAAAAAGCACTTGTTCTTGTAAGTGGCGGACTTGACAGTACAACCTGTCTTGGTCTGGCTGTAAAGAAATATGGTAAAGAAAATGTTGTTGCGCTGTCTGTCTATTACGGTCAGAAGCATGACAAAGAGATAACATCTGCAAAAGAAGTAACAGAATATTATGATGTGGAATGGCTTCAGCTTGACCTGTCGAAAATGTTTGAATATAGCGATTGTTCATTGCTTTCACATTCAGAAAAAGAAATACCGAAAGAATCATATGCAAAGCAGTTAGAAAAGACTAACGGAACTCCTGTGTCAACATATGTGCCATTCAGAAACGGTCTGTTTCTGTCATCTGCCGCAGCAATTGCATTATCAAAAGGCTGCTCATATATTTACTATGGTGCACACAGTGATGATGCTGCAGGTAATGCCTATCCTGACTGTTCAGATGCATTCAATAAAGCAATGCATGACGCAGTATATATAGGAAGTGGCAACCAGCTTCAGATAGAAGCGCCATTTGTAAACATGACAAAAGCAGATGTCGTAAAACTTGGCCTTGAATTAAATGTGCCATACGAACTTACATGGAGCTGTTATGAAGGTGGAGATAAACCTTGCGGAGTATGCGGAACATGTATAGACAGACAGGCGGCATTCGAAAAAAACGGAGTGATGGACCCGCTTTTAAACAGATAGACAGATAAGTTTTCCTGAGGCATTATGAAGCAGTTTTTATAATATTTGTTAAAAAAAACTTAATTCCTTTTGCTCATAATATTTATTTGACAGCATCAATAAATCATCTTGTTTTTGCGCAGATAACCGCCAGCCCTCTGGCAGCTTTACTTTTTTAAGATGTTCTCCATATTGCGTTGCATTGTAACTGTCTGAACACCGCAAACAGTTACAATGCAATGCATAATCAACAGGAGAACATCAAAAAAGTATATGCTGCCGGGCTGGCGAAATGTTACAAGCAAAAATAAGATGATTCTATGATGCCTTTTAAATATATTGAAAGCAAAAGGTAATAATTTTTTGTTACAAATATTATGTAAACTTGAATATAGGTGTCTCAGGAAATCTTAGCAGTAGAATATTAGGAAGAGAAAGAGGAATTATAAATGTCAGAACTTACTTTATTAGGAAATAAGAATACAAAATATCCGGACAATTATGCGCCGGAAATGTTGGAAACTTTTGATAATAAACACCCTGAAAATGATTATTTTGTTAAATTTAACTGCCCGGAATTTACAAGCCTGTGTCCGATAACCGGTCAGCCTGATTTTGCAACTATCTATATTTCATATGTTCCTGCTGTAAAAATGGTAGAGAGCAAGTCTTTAAAATTGTATTTGTTTAGTTTTCGCAATCATGGCGATTTTCATGAAGATTGTGTAAATAAAATAATGAAAGACCTCATTGCATTGATGGAGCCTAAATATATTGAAGTATGGGGAAAATTTACTCCACGTGGAGGAATATCAATTGATCCATATTGTAATTATGGAAAACCGGGTACAAAATGGGAGAGTGTTGCATTTGACCGTCTGACACATCATGATATGTATCCTGAAAAGGTTGATAACAGATAATAATTATCGTAAAAATCAGGAGAAAATAACTGCTGTTGTAAGAGATTTCTATTATAAAATGGGAATGAATTATGAAAAAGAATTGTTGAATATTATGATGATAATTCGTCCTGTTTTTAGTAAAAGAAATTATATAGTGTTAGAGATGCCATTTAAGGATAATGAAATAGGTGCTGTTTGTTATAAAGGTGATGGCTGCGGTTATATGATTCTTAATTCTGCAGTAGCAAAAGTTAATGAGAATTTTGCATTGGCACATGAAATTTTTCATGTGGTTTATCAGGAAAAAATGCCAGGAAAAAAATAGAACTTTATATGAATGAGCATTATCTGGAGTATGAAGAAGAAATGAATGCAAATTTATTTGCTTCAATATTGTTGATGCCTGCTCCTGGTTTTATTGAAATGTTTAACAAATTTAAACTTGAGCAAAATGAAGATGATTCAGATATAACTATATTTTGTAAATTGATGAGTTATTTTGAAGTTCCTTACATGGCGGTTCTAATCAGAGCATATGAATTGCAATTATTATCTGACGGAATAGTTTTAGAGTCATTGCTTAAAGCAGATGCAGCGAGTGTAAAACAGGAATTTTCCCGATTGTGGTTAAATGATATGATTTTGTATCCGACCCGAAGAAATGATTATGGAAGAATGCATAGACATCAGATTCGCAGAGAAAATGTTCAGGGCTGTCAGGGCAGAGAAAAAGTCAGGGGACAATATGGGTGAAGAGATGCTTGCCATATGCGTTCACTGGTTATCACACATAATACAAATAACACCGTATAAATATATTATTGTTTCAGATGATAAAAAGGCAATGAGAATATTTGGTAAAGTTATAAAAAATTCCAAAGAATATTCTGAATGTGATATGATTACGTTTTTTACGACACCAAAATTATGTTACCAGATGAAAATAAATGGAATAGTAGTAGGTGAGCAGCAAATTGCAGATATACTATCCGTCTGCAATTCTGGAAACAGTATAAATGTTTTTTGTTCAGAGGAGTTTGAATTGTATCCGACTGAAAAGACAATGAGTGTTGAATTGTTTGCCAGAAAAGTTATTACACAGAATATAAAAATATATTATTAGAGATAACATCTTCTTTTGGACGGGTGAGATGCTGTTTATATGTAATTGTTGTTTGGGTTATTTGTTAGTGGGAATATTAGATACATATATTCTGTTTTTCAGGAAGGAAAATTGGTGGTTAAGCATTTTGAAAATGTAGGGGGACGGTATATTGAGAAAATAAAATGTTCTTTCAAAAGAAAACGGGTGTTTGCATCAGACGGCAGATGGTGTATGGTGGATAGCATAATAATTTTATGGCTACAGTACCCACACAGATAAGAATAGATGAAAATTAAAAAAAACAGGCCACAGAGCTTTTTTCACAATTAGGAATGGATATGTCAGGTGCAATGAACATATTTTTGAAACAGTGTGTATTGCGTGGAGGACTTCCTTTTAGCGTTGAATTGCCACACTATAAGTCAGAGGTATTAGAAGCAATGGAAGAGGCCAAAAGACTCAGTAAAGACCCTGATGCGAAGCGGTACAGTAGTTTTTCTGATGCGTTGGAGGACATTGATTAAAAGCAATGGGTGGAGCAATCCACCCATTCAAAAATTCTATTACCACATCTAAAATTTCTTCTTACTCATATTACTGTTATGATAGTTTTTATCAAATGTAACTTCTTTCCCAAACCAGCCAGGCACAGCAAAATTCTGTGCATCTTCAATAGTCGGAAATTCGACCTCAGCCATGACAAGCGGTGCAAATGGCTTTTCAAACACATCTACCTCAGCGGTGAGTTCATCATTTATTGGAATAAGATATCTTGTTTTGGAAATAATATTTCCATCGGCTTTTGCCAGCAGATGTTTGTATGCTTCAGCGTTAAGAGGCAGATTGTATTCTTCTCTTGCCATCATTCCACTG
>CAJJNI010000039.1 GCA_905193085.1 uncultured Lachnospiraceae bacterium
GAGCAGAGGACTGAAAATCCTCGTGTCTCTGGTTCGATTCCGGAACTGGGCACTATATAAAAATAATCATTACTTATGTAGTGGTTATTTTTTTTATAAATTTATTTATAGTTCTAATAATACCATAATGTAAATGTATATATAAATTTTATTGGTTGTATGCATAGAATAAATATTTAAAAGATTGAATTACTAACAGTCTTTGCAAAAATATTAAGAGGAGATAAATATAGTATGTCAAAACAATTATGGAAACCGGGAAACATGTTATATCCTTTGCCTGCTGTTATGGTAAGTGTTGCAGATAAAGAAGGCAATGCAAATATATTGACCGTTGGTTGGACTGCAACAATATGTACCAATCCTCCTATGTTATCTATTTCTGTAAGACCAGAAAGATATTCATATCATAGTATTGTGGAAACAGGTGAATTTGTTGTTAATCTTACAACTGAAGATTTGGTTTATGCAACTGATTTTTGTGGTGTAAGGTCTGGTAGAGATGTTGATAAGTTTGAACATTTGGGGCTTACAAAGGTTAAGGCAGCTAAAGTTAATGTACCTCTGATTGGAGAAAGTCCTGTAAATATAGAATGTAAAGTCAACAGGATTGAAGAGTTAGGGTCGCATCACATGTTTATTGCAGATGTAGTTGCAGTGCATGCAGATGAAGCTTATATGGATAAAAATGGAAGATTTGATTTAAGTCTCGCAAATCCGATAGTATACTCACATGGTGAATATTATAGTTTAGGAAAAAAGCTTGGTAAATTTGGGTATAGTGTAAAGAAGAAAAAGAATAGAAAAACAGAAAACTATAAAGTAGTAAAATAAAAACTGTAAAATATTTTGGTAATAGTAATTAGCAGCATAATTATATTGTATGGGTTATTAAGTCAGGTGTTGATAAATAAAGTGTATTAGTGTTCTTATTTTTAATTATAAAAATCCCCTTTCGAGTATTAAGTGATTATAGTTCACTTAATACCAAAAGGGGATTTATTGCTTATCCAATAATATATAGTTTAAATAATATGTAGAATAAAAATATCTTATTAATGGATAAGTAAAATATACATATTATTTAGTAATATGTTTGATAGTGTCCATTAAGTCAGCACTGACTTCCTGATTTATTTCAGCACCTTGTTTGTGGAATTCTTTGGATGCTTCGTCAGATAAGTATGTTATTGTTACGCCTTCTTTTTCAGCTTTCTTCATGGCTTCTTCTTCGTAGTCTTTCATGGCTTTTATCTGCTTTGCTGATATTTCTTTTGCACATTCTTTGATTATATCCTGGTCTTCCTGTGAAAGTGATTCTAAGGAAGATTTGGATGCTATTATCATTTCAGGAATACAACAATGTTGGTCTATTGTGATGTATTTGGCAACTTTGTAGTGTTCAGTTGATATGTATGATGGCCAGTTATTTTCGGCACCGTCAATGACACCATCTGAAATGGAACTTAAAATATCATTATATGCAATATTTTTTCCCGTAGCACCATTTTTTTCGAGGAGTGCAAACATGGAATCGGTTGTTACACGAAATGTAAGACCTTCTAAATCTTTAGGAGATTTTATTTCTTTTTTACTGTTGTAGAAGTTACGGCTTCCACCACTGAACCAGCAAAGTCCTACTAAATTATTTTCATCAAATTCCTTGGAATTGAGAAGTTCATCGCCGACGGAACTGTTCAGAATGTCCCACATATCGTCCTCTGAATCATATAAATATAATGCCTGAAATGCTTTGAATTCTGGATTATAATTGGATATAGGGCCAGATAGACGGGCAAGATCAAGACCGCCTACAGTTAATTGCTGCATTTGTTCTGCTTCTGAACCTAATGTGTCTCCATGATATACTTCAATATTTATTCGTCCATTAGTACGTTTGTAAACCATTTCAGCAAATTCATCACAGGCAATTGCTGTTGGGTGTTCACCTTCCTGAACATCTGCCATTAATAATGTTGTTGTTTCTTTTGATTTTCCACAGCCTGTTAATGACAATGAAGCCAATAATGTGAGGCTTAAAAAGGCTGTCAGTATTCTTGTTTTTTTCATGTCTATGCCCCTTTCTTAATTAAACATTAGTAAACATGTCTATTCCAGCTGTCAGAGTGTTAGATAACTCAAGTGTTTTATTCATTTCTTCTTCTATCTGGCTGACACCGGTTGTAAGTTCTGTTGCATTGTTGGCAACATTGGCAATAGCATTAGAGCTTTGTGTTATTGTGCTTGTCATTCCAAGAATTAAGTCTGACATTTCTGCCATATTATGTTCGAGAATTGAAGTATCATTAGAAAAGTTATCCATAATTTCTTCTATATTATTTGCATCGTTTTCATATTGTTCACCAGTTGATGTGAATTTATCATAATCAGGAAGAACTCGTGTGTGGATAAATTCTATCATCTTATTTGCATTTTCAGCAAGTTCATATACTGAGGCTGTTACATCACTGCTAATTGTTTGAATGTCATTTGCTGTATTTCTACTTGATTCGGCAAGTTTTCGGATTTCATCGGCGACTACTGCAAAGCCTTTTCCTGCTTCTCCTGCACGGGCAGCTTCAATTGATGCGTTTAATGCAAGAAGGTTTGTCTGACTTGAAATACTTAAAATATCTTCTGTAAGTGAATCTATTTTTTCTACATCTTTACTCTTTTCAAGTGATGATTTAAGAAGTGTACTCATGTCATCGGCCATTGCACTGGCAGTGTTTTTGCAATCAATTCCGTCTTCCTTGAGAGCTTTGGCACGCTTATTAATTTCTTTAGCAAGAGTTGAACCATCATTCGAGCGTTTTGTCATATGTTCAATGGAATCAGATACTGTATGAGTTGAATTATTAAGATTTTCAGCTTTTTCTGCTATTTCAAACATTCCTGCAGAAAGCTCTTCCATTGTAGCAGAAACATCTGTTATGTTTTCTTCAGAAATTTTAATCTGATTGTTTACAACAGATACATTATCCTGCAATTTATTTGAAGCATTTTTTGTATTTGAAATTATTTCCTGTAATATAGTTATAAATTTATTAAAGCCTGAAATTAATACTCCAACTTCATCATGCGTTTTCTGAGGAAGACGTTTGGTTAAATCACCCTGATTATTTTCAATGTTATCAATAATTTCAACCAATTCTTTTGTAGAATGCTTGGTAGGAATTACAATTGTAAAATATGTAAGTGCATAACCGCCTAAAAATACAGATACGAGCAATACTCCTACAAAAATAAATACTACCGATGATTCTTTACTTGAATCAGAAAGTTGATTTTTTGAGCGGATGCTGTTTGATGTATTTAAAATGTTAACTGACTGTATTCGTATCTGTAAATTTGAATAAGGTTTATCTAATTCATTTTTAATTTCTTCACCTGTAGAGATTGTTCCATCATCAATTTTGGAAATTACATTATTATATTGGTTTACATAATCATTGTAGGTATCTGATAGTGCATTTGCTGTATTTTTCTCACGGTCTGTAATCATGTACTCTTTAAGAGTAGTAAGTGTTGTTAATTCGTTACCCTGCGCTACAGTGATATTGCTAAGACATTTTTTTCTGCCTTCATCGTTCTGAATAAGATACTGGTATATATAACCTTGCAGGTTAGAAGCATTTAACGATATTTTAGTCAGTTCATTGATTGATTCAATATAATTAGAACTCAGTTTTTCATTAATTGCGTCCATTCCATTGATTTTGGAACGAATAATACCAATTCCTATTCCACAAATAAGAAAAATTAAAAGAAAAACAAAACATATTTTTAATCCAATTTTTTTCTCATAATTGTACTCCTTTCTTTACAAGAATTTTATCCTGTATTTATATAAATTTACCAATATATTAGCATAAAAGAGTATTTTTTTCAATGATTAGGGAAAAGAAATAAGTTGTTTTTTAGCAAAAATTGATTAAAAGGAAAATAAATTGATATGGAAGAAGCTTAATGAAAAAATAAAGTTGGGGGAAAAGGCAGCAGTGAAAAAATCTGCCAGGAAAAATAAAATAATTTAGATACAGTGCACCATGACAATTGAATACAGATAAATGTTTAAAAACCATTCCGGTATAAATATGTATCATACTTAACAACTGATGATTATGATAAGTATATTAACAATGTAATTGCTGGAGCTAACAGTAATATTGATGCAACAGATAACTGGAAAGATATTCAGAAGCAGACATTATATATTATATGTTAATATAAAATTTACATTGTGAAATTCTTACTGGAGAATAAGGGAGTGACTGTTAAAAAACAGTTGCTCTCTTGTTTTATTTGCGTGAGTATAGCAAGTATTTGGTAATCTTCTATGTTTTATTTATAGTATATACAAAAAAGCCCCCTGTCCGTTTGACAGGAGGCGTATATAATTTTGAGGGATAATTAATAATAGGAAAATATAGTATTATAAGTAGTATTAAAATTTATATTACAATATTATAATTTATAACCTATAGTACATACAAAAAATTCCCCCTGTCAGACTTACAGGGGGAATATATAAATGGGGTTTACATAATAAGTCTACTGTCTTACTTTGATGTGTGTTTCACGTAGCTGCATTTCTGTTACTTCGCCTGGAGCGCCACACATTAAGTCCTGAGCGTTTCCGTTCATTGGGAATGGAATTACTTCACGGATATTTTCTTCGTTGCGAAGGAGCATTATCATACGGTCTACACCAGGAGCCATGCCTGCATGTGGTGGAGCACCGAACTGGAATGCGTTGTATAGAGCACCAAATTTTTCTTTCAAATCGTCTTCTGTGTAGCCGGCAATTTCAAATGCTTTTACCATGATATCGAGGTCATGGTTACGGACAGCACCACTTGATAATTCTACACCGTTACATACGATGTCGTACTGGTAAGCTAATATGTCAAGGGGGTCTTTGGTATTTAAAGCTTCTAAGCCACCCTGTGGCATTGAGAATGGGTTGTGAGTGAAAATGATTTTCTTAGCTTCTTTGTCATATTCATACATTGGGAAATCGTTGACAAAGCAGAAACGATAAGCATTTTTCTCATATAAATCAAGGCGGGCACCGAGTTCATTACGAATCTGGCCTGCGTAAAGATTTGCATGGTCTTCATGGTCTGCAATGAAGAAGATTGTGTCTCCTGCTTCTAATCCTGCAAGGTCAGCAATTTCTGTCTTCATGTCATCCGGAATGAATTTATCGATAGGTCCTTTGTATGTTTTGTCTTCTTTAACTTCAAGATAACCTAAACCGCCCATACCGATTGATGTTGCAAATTTAAGAAGCTTTTCATGGAAGCCTTTTGACATTTCAGCATGTACTTTGATACCGCGGACAGTTTTTCCGTGGAATGGTTTGAATGTACATCTCTGGAAGAAGTCTGTTAAATCTACGATTCTAAGAGGGTTTCTAAGGTCAGGTTTATCTGTACCAAATTCAAGCATTGCCTGTTTGTAGCTGATTACAGGATATGGAGCCTGAGTAACTACTGCGCCTTCTGGAGCAAATTTTTCAAATGTAGCTGATAATACTTCTTCACCTGCACGGAATACATCTTCCTGTGTAGCAAAGCTCATTTCAAAATCTAACTGATAAAATTCACCCGGTGAACGGTCTGCTCTTGCATCTTCATCACGGAAACAAGGTGCAATCTGGAAATATTTATCAAATCCTGATACCATAAGCAGCTGTTTGTACTGCTGTGGTGCCTGTGGAAGTGCATAGAATTTCCCTTTGAATTTTCTTGATGGAACAATATAATCGCGGGCACCTTCTGGTGATGACGCACAAAGAATTGGTGTCTGAATTTCTAAAAATCCCATATCAGTCATTTTCTGACGAAGAAAACTGATTACATTTGAACGGAAAATAATGTTGTCTTTGACTTTCTGATTTCTTAAGTCAAGATAACGATATTTTAATCTTAAATCCTCACGAATTTCTTTTGATGTTGTAATTTCAAATGGAAGCTGTGTGTATACTTTTCCTAATATTTTGATTGTGTGAGCTTCAAGCTCGATTGTTCCTGTAGGAATTTTAGGATTGTATGTTTCTTCGTCTCTGTGGTCAATTTTACCTTCAACGCAGATACAATCTTCCTTATTAATACCATCTAAAAGAGATGTGTCACGAAGCACTACCTGAAGTACTCCGTACATATCGCGTAAGTCAATAAATGATACGCCGCCGTGGTCACGGATATTTTCTACCCAGCCTGATACTTTTAATGTACTGTTTACATCTGCTTCAGAAATGTTGTTTAAAGTTCTGTCACGATAAATGTTTGATGTGTTCATTTTTTTCCTCCTGTTTCAAAAATATAGTGGTATAGCTTAAGAAACTGCCAAAGAGAGTTTCTCATAATTAAAATTATCTGCCTGTTTACATTACAGAAATAAAAATAAGAGCCCGTTCTGAACAGATTTCTTGCTCAGGACGAACTCTTTATGTCCGCGGTACCACCTGAATTACTGTAAATACAGTCACTCATAATTGCTTCTACATGTATATTGTAAAACAATTGATTTTAAATTGGGGCTGGTAAAGCTGTTATTCACACAAATTCATTCTGCAGGATTTCCACCGGTGCCTGCTCTCTGTTAGCGATAAGATGTGTTACTCGTCTTCGTCATTGCCATATATACTGTATTATCTCATAAAAATGGGCTGATTGTCAAGGAAAGTTATGGAAGTTTTTGTATATCCGAGTGCGGTTTTTAATACAAGGCCTGCGTCCTGTAAATTTAAAGTGCCATCGCCATTTACATCACCTAAGACGCCACTGTTTTTAACTTTTACAATATTTGATGAATCTTCTGCAATTACTGAATATGTTTTATAGCCTGCTCCTGCCACACCTAAAACACATGTCATGGCAATTGCTGTTAAATAGCCTGTTCTTTTTTTTATAGCAAATTCCTTCTTTCTCTTTTCTTTTTTTTATTATGATGTTAGTATAAATTTGTTATGTGACAGTTAGATGACAGTTAGTTGAAGTGTAATTATAATTTATGTGAAAAACAGGTAATATATTGATGTGGATATGTGGATAACTTGTGGATAACATGAATAACAACATGGAAAACGGGATATTTTATGTGGAAAAACTATGTGCATAACATGGATAAAATGTGGATAATGGAGTGAAAAATGTGGATAAAAATTTGTATTTAGCCCCAATGGAGGGGATTACGGGACCTGTTTACAGAAATGCACTGCATAAATATTTTGGAGGGGCGGATTTTTACATTACACCGTTTATTTCTCCGACCCAGAATAAAGTTCTTACGCACAGGGATTTGGAAGATGTTTTGCCGCAAAATAATGAAGGACTTAATGTAACTCCGCAGATTCTTGCAAATAATGCGGAATTGTTTGTAAAAACAGCGCAGGCATTGAAAGAGTATGGTTATAATGAAGTGAATTTAAATCTCGGCTGTCCGTCGGGAACAGTTGTTTCAAAGGAAAAAGGTTCGGGACTTTTGGCAAATCTTGACAGGCTTGATGAGTTCCTTGACGGAATTTATAATGAAGTAAATGGAAAAATGGGTATGGATATTTCTGTTAAAACGAGGATTGGAAGAGATGATACAGATGAATTTCATTCACTTCTTATAATATTTAATGAGTATCCGATAAAACTGCTGACAGTTCACCCAAGAATACAAAAGGAATTATATAAGGGAAAGTGTCATCTTGACATATTTGCTGATGCTGTTAAGAATAGTAAGAATAAACTGTGTTATAATGGAGATATAAATACAATTGATGATTTTAACAGAATATCGGGTATGTTTGGCGGTGTAAATGATTTTATGATAGGCCGTGGTGTTTTAAAGAAACCAAATCTTTTTGAAATGATAAGACAGAGTGATAATTTTCAAGAATATGATACTATGACAGCAAGTGATATTATGAAAAATTGCAGTAGTGAAGAAAAAGCAAGAAATATTATGAAAAATTGCAGTAGTGAAGAAATAGAAAGTCATATGTTAAAAGGTAATGATTATGCAGAAAATATCATAAATACTATAAAAATAGAAAGTATGGAAGACAGTTGTAAAAGAGGACAGGATTATAGTGTTAATGACGATGTTTTATATAAGAAGAAACTACGAAATTTTCATGATGAAATTTATGCAGGATATGAAGAGCTTCTGTCTGGGGAGCGGAATGTTTTATTTAAGATGAAGGAATTGTGGTTTTATATGGGTGATAATTTTGAAAATGCAGGCAAGGCATTAAAGCTTGTAAAAAAGGCTCAGAAAAAGGAAGCATATTTTGCAGCAGTCGACAGAGTTTTTGATTGTGAGCTTGCACAGACAAATGTTACTAAAAATAATTATTGAAATATGGAAAATATAGTGGTATAACAATAATAGATTTGTAACTGTATTTTTATGGGCAGTTGCAGAAATTACTTTCAGGAAGGATGTTATTTTATGGAAAAAGCAAATTTAGATTGGTCAAATTTGAGTTTTGGCTACATTAAGACTCCTGAGCGTTATGTTTCTAATTATAAAGATGGCGCATGGGACGAAGGAACAATGACAACAGATGATACTGTTACAATCAGTGAATGTGCAGGTGTATTGCAGTATGCTCAGACAATTTTTGAAGGATTGAAAGCATATACAACTGAAGATGGAAAAATTGTAACATTCCGTCCTGACTTAAATGCTTCTCGTATGGCAGACAGCGCAAGGCGCCTTGAGATGCCTGTTTTCCCGGAAGACAGATGGGTAGATGCTATTGTTAAAGTTGTTGAAGCTAATGCAGCGTATGTTCCACCATATGGTTCAGGTGCTACTTTATATATTCGTCCATATATGTTTGGTTCTAACCCTGTTATAGGTGTTAAGCCTGCAACAGAGTATCAGTTCCGTGTATTTTCAACACCAGTTGGTCCTTACTTCAAGGGCGGTGTTAAACCTATTACTATCCGTGTCAGTGATTTTGACCGTGCAGCTCCGAACGGAACAGGTCATATCAAGGCAGGTCTTAACTATGCAATGAGTCTTCATGCAATCGTAGATGCTCATAATCAGGGATATGATGAGAACATGTATCTTGATTCAGCAACTCGTACTAAGGTTGAAGAGACAGGTGGAGCTAACTTCCTTTTCGTTACAAAGGACAACAAAGTTGTTACTCCTAAGTCAAAGAGTATCTTACCTTCAATTACACGTCGTTCACTTGTATATGTTGCAGAACATTATCTTGGACTTGAAGTTGAAGAAAGAGAAGTATATCTTGATGAAGTTAAAGATTTTGCTGAATGTGGTCTTTGCGGTACAGCAGCAGTAATTTCTCCTGTAGGAAAGATTGTTGACCATGGTAAAGAAATCTGCTTCCCAAGCGGAATGGAGAAGATGGGTCCTACAACTCAGAAATTGTATGAAACATTAACAGGTATCCAGATGGGCAGAATTGAAGCTCCGGAAGGCTGGATTAAAGTTATCAAATAATTGGGGGCTTTTGACCTCAACATCATAAATATAGAAGTGGGTTATGATTTTCATGAAGAATTTCATAGCCCATTTTTTATCTGAATAAAATTGACAAAGTTAATAAACAGGGGGTATAGTTATTTTAATTCGGGTGGTTTGTCCAAAATATCATTTAAATAATGTTTTTTGTTATATATATAATTAAGATTAAAATTAGAATAATTCTAAATTTGGCTGACATTAAAAAATAAACTGTAAAAAACAGGAGGAATATTATATGGAATTAAATGAATGTATGGCAGGAAGAAGAAGTATAAGGAATTTTAAACCGGTTAATGTTTCAAGGGAAAATATTGAGAAGATGATTGAGGCTGCGATACTTGCTCCATCATGGAAAAATTCACAGGTGTCAAGATATTATATCTGCGATGAGCCGGATAAGACTAAAGAGTTTCTTAAATGTATGCCTGAGTTTAACCAAAAGAGTATGCAGAATGCCCCGGCAGTTATTGTGTCTACAGTTGTCAAAAATCGCAGTGGTTTTGAAAGAGATGGAAGCTATACTACTCATTTGAAAGATGGCTGGCAGTATTTTGATAATGGTCTTCAGATTCAGAATTTGTGCCTTAAAGCATATGAGTCAGGTATCGGCACTCTGATAATGGGAATTTATGATGTGGATAAAATAAGAGAATTTTTTGATATACCACAGGAGCAGGAAATAGTTGCTGTAATTGCTGTTGGATATGCACAGGAAGAACCTGCTATGCCAAAGAGAAAAAATGTTTCTGATATTGCGAACTTTTATCAGGGATAATGATTGTATAATGACCTTTTTTGCTTGCATTTGTGCGTAACAATGTTTATACTTATAGAGTATGCTGTGATTAACAGGCGGCAGAAATTATGTGAGAAATAAGAATTATTCTTATTCTGACATTAAAGCAAAAATGGGAGGATAATGTAATGAATTTAAGTAAGAAAATAAGAAAGATTTCTTCTGTATTGTTGATGGCTGTAATGGTATTTTCTCTTGCAGCATGTGGAAGTTCTAAAGCTGAAAAAGTTAAGAAATCAGACAAATATGGTGGAATAATTGATACTTTGTGTGAATCTAAGGTAAATGCAGATGTTGATGAATTTATGACAATGTTTGGTTCAATGCAGAGTCTTATGGAGCAGGTTGTTACACAGGAAGTTCTTGATAACACAAAAAATACTTATCAGGAATCCTGCGGTGATAAGATGACATATTCTTATGAAATTAAGGATGAGAAACAGGTTTCTGATGATGACAAATCAAGTTATCAGGATACGATTGAGATGTTTGGCGAAACCGGTACTATTTCAGAGGCGTATGATGTTACAGTTGATGTAACTGTAAAAGGTAAAAAAGGAAGTTATGATTATGAAATGAACCTCTCACTTGGAAAAGTCGGAGATAAATGGATGATTGTTAATTTCAATGATACTTTGTTAAAATAAGAAATTAAATAAAAGAAAATATAAAAAAGAAAGGAAATTAAAAAATGAATTATAAGAAAAACTGGGAAGCAGCACAGCAGAAATTTATTAATTGGTGGGCACACAAAAATACAGGACGTCCGCTTATGATTGTTATGGGACAGAAAGGTCAGAGAGCTGAACTTGACCCGGCAATGGAATATAATAATCTTGAAGAAAAGTATACTAACGCTGAGAAGATAGTTGCTCATTATCGTAACTGGGCTGAGGATATTGAATGGATGGGAGAATCATTCCCAAGTCTTTTTGCTGATTTTGGTCCGGGTTCAGTTGCAGCATACCTCGGCTGTGATATTACATGGCAGGAGAGAACTGTATGGTTCAATGAAATTATGGATGAAGATGATGAATGGGATGATATTCCACCACTTAAGTTTGATCCTGAAAATAAATGGTTTAAGAAACATATTGAACTTATTAAGAAATGTAAAGAACTTTCAAATGATGATTTCCTTGTAAATATACCTGATTTAATGGAAAATGTCGATGTTCTTGCATCAATGCGAGGAGCTAATGCATTAATCTATGATTTGGTTGATGATCCGGATGCAATTCATGAGAGAGTTGCACAGGTTCAGAATAGTTATTTTGAATTCTATGACCGTTTCTATGATATTATAAAAACACCGGATGGCGGTTCATCTTACACAATGTTTTCAATCTGGGGTCCTGGTAAAACCGCAAAAGTTCAATGTGACTTTTCAGCCATGATGGGACCTGATATGTTCCGTGAATTTATTCAGGAACCACTTAGAGAACAGTGTAAAAAGCTTGATTATGTACTCTATCATCTTGACGGACCTGATGCAATTAAGCATGTTGATGCTCTTATGGAAATAGATGAGATTGATGCTCTTCAGTGGACAAGTGGAGACCACGGTCCTGACGGAACACAGGTTGAATGGGAAGAGGCTATTTATGATAAAGTAATCCGTGCCGGAAAATCTCTCTGGATTAAAGTTTATACAGGAACTGTTGATGACTGGATTGCAGGTTGTGACCGCCTTGTTAAGAAGTATGGTTCAGACCGCCTTTACTTCTATTTTAACCCAATGCCAATTGAAGATGCTAAAAAGCTTATGGCTTATGCAGAAGAGAACTGGTGTGATGTAAAGGGAACATTTCAGGGTTAATACCAACAATAAGGAGGCAACAAATGTTTGATGAATTTAAAAATCCGTCCAATCAGTACCGCTCAATTCCTTTCTGGTTCTGGAACAGCAAGCTTGATAAGGACGAATTGAAATATCAGATTAAAGAGATGAAGAAAGCCCGTCTTGGCGGTTATTTTATGCATGCCCGTTCAGGACTTAAGACAGAGTATCTCAGTGAAGAATGGTTTGACTGTATTAAGACAGGTATCGAAGCCGGAAAAGAAGCCGGACTTGATGTATGGGCATATGATGAGGAAGGCTGGCCAAGCGGTTTTGCCGGAGGTATTGTTCCTTCTTTATCGGCTGACTATTATGCAAAATTTATGTCACTTGAAAAATATTCTATAACTGACGAAATAGATTTTGACAACATGATTGCAGTTTATATTTATAATAAAGAATCTAATACATATGAAATGATGCATGAGAGAACAGATTATAAATGTGCTGACAATGAAGAGCTTCTTGCAATAAGAAGAAATGAAAATCCTTTCTATATAGATACACTTAATAAAAGAGCAGTTGATGCCTTTATTAAAGTAACACATGAGGAATATTATAAAAGATTTGGTGATGAGTTTGGAAAGACTGTAAAAGGATTTTTTACAGACGAGCCCCGTCTTACATGTGACCGTTTCTTAGATTTGCCGTGGTCAGATGATTTACCGACAGCTTTTATGGAAAATTACGGATATTGTCTTGAGGACAACATTCCGAAGCTCTATCTTGAAGTTGAAGACTATAAGAAAGTCCGTTATGATTTCTGGTCATTAGTAAGTTATTTATTTGTACATAATTACATGAAAAACATTTATGACTGGTGTGATGCGCATAATGTGCATGCAACAGGTCATGTTATGATGGAAGAAAGTATTTTCAGCCAGATGACAAGTACAGCGGGTGTTATGCCTTTCTATGAATATGAACATATTCCTGGAATTGACTGGCTGCGTCGTCCGATAGCTTCTCCTGTTATAGCAAAACAGGTTGGTTCTGCAGCCTGTCAGCTTGGAAAGAAGAAGGTTCTGACAGAATCTTATGCGCTTTGTGGCTGGGATGTTTCTTTTGAAGAGTTAAAATGGATTGCAGAATGGCAGTTTGTTAATGGTGTAAACCTTATTTGCCAGCATGCCCAGGATTACACTTTAAAAGGTGTATGTAAGAGAGATTATCCACCGTCATTATTTATACAGCAGACATGGTGGAATGATTATAATAAATTTATGGATTATCTTGGAAGACTTTGTGTTGTACTTTCACAGGGAAATCAGACAGCAGATGTATTGCTTATCCACCCAATGCACAGCGGTTACATACTTTATGATGGTACCCGTTCAGACGAAATGCGTCTTCTTGATGATAAATTTACTGAGGCTTCAGAGACTCTCTCAGGCAAGCATATCAGCTATCATTTTGGTGATGAGACTATTATCAGGAATCATGGCAGTGTAAATGGTGCTACTTTTGTCGTAGGCGAGATTTCATACAAGACAGTAATTCTTCCACAGATGTATGCGATTGATGGAAGAACACTTGAACTTCTGCTTGAATTTATTGATAATGGCGGAACTGTGCTCAGTATGGGAAGATTTCCTGATTTTACAAATGGAGATATGTCAAAGCTTGCAGTTCTTGAAAGCAAAGTTATTAAGACTGATAAAGAAAATGTCCGTGCTAAAATGGCTGAAAAGAAGCTTCTTGCACTTAGCGTTTCTGAAAATGGAAATGAAGTAATGAGCATTTCTTATCAGCAGAGACAGACACCGGACGGAACAATTCTTTTCCTTGTAAACCACAATCAGACAGAGACTTATAAAACTACAGTAACAATTCTTGGAAGAAGCTGTAAGGTTAAGAGAATGATTGCAGAGACAGGCGAGGTTGAAGATATTTCATTTAATGCCGGTGATGATACAACTACTGAACTCACATTTGAGCCGATGCAGTCATATATTCTTCTTCTTGAAGATACCAATAAGGGCGATAGTTTTGTTAAGGAAGAGATTCCTGCACAGATAGTTGAACTTAAAGATAACTTTAAGATTGAAAAAATGGATAATAATTCATTTACACTTGATATGTGTCGTTACAGCATTGATGGCGGAGAATGGCAGGGTCCTGTTGCAACAATTAAGCTTCAGGGAATACTTCTTGATTTACAGAGACCATGTGATGTTAAAATGTCATTTGACTTTAATGTCAAAGCCGATGTAAATAAGATGAAAGAATTTTTCGTAGTTATTGAAGATGCTCATCTCTACGATATTGAAGTAAACGGACAGAAAGTCGTTTATGATGCTTCACTTGGATACTGGAAAGATAAATCTTTCAATAAGGTTGACATAAAGAGTGCAGTTAAAGAAGGTAAAAATGAAATTTTACTTACAACTAAATTCCAGCAGCCACAGAAAGTATATGATGTTCTTTATGGTGAAAATGTATATGAAACTGAGAAGAACAAGATTACATACGATATGGAAATTGAAAATATCTATTTGTTAGGCGATTTTGGTGTTGTAAGTGAAACTCCATTTACAAAGTCAGAGCGTAAAGCAATTATAACTGAAGGACCATTTGTTATCACTGAATGTCCTACAGAAATTAACAGCAAAGATTTTGCAACAAACGGATTCCTCTTCTTTGCAGGTTCAATGACAGTTTCACAGAAGGTCAATATAACAAAAGAAAAAGGTAAGAGAGTAGTTCTTGCACTTGGTAAACAGAACGCACCTTTGATAAAAGTATATGTAAATGGCAAGTTTGTAAAAGATTCATTCTGGGCACCATACGACATAGATATCACTGAGGCAGCAGTAGACGGTGAAAACGAGATTACTCTTGAAGTATATGCATCAAACAGAAATCTTTTCGGACCGCACCATAATATCAATGGTGAGTGTTACAATGTAGGACCGGAAAGCTACACAGGAAAGTGGAGCTGGGTAGAAAGAAAATCAGAGGCAGATGCAACTGATATCTACGATACAGAGAAAGATTACTGGACAGATACATATTGTTTTGTAGAATTTGGACTTCAGCTTAAATAAAAAATACTATAGAAACAATTAATTTGAAAAAAATCGAAAAAAGTTCAAAAAAAATTGTTGACAAATGGAGTACAAGCATATATAATATATTTTGTTGTTGGTGATGCTGACAACAAAATATGCGCTGCTAGCTCATTTGGTAGAGCACCTGACTCTTAATCAGGGTGTGCAGGGTTCGAGCCCCTGG
>CAJJNI010000040.1 GCA_905193085.1 uncultured Lachnospiraceae bacterium
TATCCTCCTTTTATTGATTTACTAATTATGAAATTAATTATTCATTAACAGAGTACGGTAAGCATTATGATAATTATCTGCAAATATAGTATCTGTTGTATAATTCCTGATAACAGGAATTAAATCTACTATAAATTATACAGTATTAGTGCTGAAAATGCAATGTGTTAAGATATATTTTTGGTTAAAATTGCTCAATTACCAATAACTTTTCTTCTTAAACCAGATACAGAGAATAATTATTATTAGTAAACTTACTACCATTAAAATAAAATAGCTGTATTCTCCTTTTATTTCCGGCATGTGTTCAAAATTCATGCCATACCAGCCTGTTATAAGTGACAGTGGAAAAAATAATGTTGTTATCATAGTAAAAAATTTCATTATCTCATTCTGGCGCACGCCCAGTTGTTCCTGATAAATTTCACGAACCTGAAGTGTGTAATCCCAAAGCTGGTCTGCTTCATTTTTTAAGAGCATAATTCTGTTTGATAATGAAGAAAAAAGTTCAAGTTGTCGTTTATTAAAATATTTGTAGGTGTCTTCGGAAAGTAATGCTGAAAGTGCGGAAAACTGCATATAATAGTGCGAAAGCTGCAATGTTTTGCAGCGAAAACCGGTAAGTTTCTTACTGTAATTATCGTCAAGATTTTCAAAAATATGAGATTCCAGTTGTGATAAATTGTCCTGTATAACATTTATTTTTTCCAGGTCATCATCAATTAACTGCTCAAAAAAATAATACAGTACAGTTCCCGGGTCAGTCATATTGTCATGACGAAGTTTTATAGAACTTATAAGTTTTTGTTCTATAATATCAGAAGTTGAAATAAGATAAAGTTTTTCTTTATCCATCACAAAAATAATGTGTATATCTTCATGATTAAGCAGCATTGGAATAAAAATGCTTCCATATAGTACGCCATCAAAAAATTCTGCCCTTGTGTAAGGCAGTTCTTTATACATATCGACTATTTTTACAAGATTTTCATTTGCACATTTGATTTTGTTTCTGTCAGACATTTTTAAGTATGCTATGAAATTCCTGACGGGAATTTGTTCACTGCTGCAGATTTTACAGTTTTGTTTTATATCAAAATACACAATAGATTCCTCCAATAAATAATGTAAAGATATATTATGTAATGAGTAATTAAAGCAACAGTTTTATTATGCAGAAAAATTATCAAAAATATGTAAAATGCCTGATACTGAAAAAAATAATAGAATATATAGTGGTTTTAGACCTTGAGCCTTTTGTATCATATAAATAATATTGTAATATAAATAATGGGATATGCCAATATCAGCATATCCCGATTTGTTGTTAACTTATGATAATGTCACATTATTTTACATGTATTTAATTCAGATATTCAGTTGCAATAATATTTATAAAATCATTGGCACTCATTGTATCTGTCCATATAGTATAAAGTGTTCCATTATGCAAAAATCTTATATATAAATATTGGTTATAGCCCTGAACACAGTATACAGGAGTATTGTTAATATACGAGTATTGTAATGAGCTGTTAAATATATTCTGTAAATCAGTGTTTGCATCAGCCAGATTATCAGCGGTAACATTTGTTTTTTGAACAACAGTTATATATGCTGTTTCGCCTTGCTGGATTGAAGGTATATTGGTATATTTAATCTTATCCATAATTGCACCTTCCGGAAGAGGAATGTTAGTTGGTGCATCAGGTGAGCATGATGGCTGTGGTTTTTCGGCTGAAGGGAAATATGTTGGTTTTGGCGCACTTGTTGTATATATTGGTTCATCTGTATAAGATGGTGAGCCTGTATATGAAGGGGTATTAGTATATACCGGAGCATTCGTATATGATGGAGCAGGTGTCACATTATCATCCGGACCTGTTGGGTTATTAATATAATACAAACTTCCTATAACATTTCCATCATTCCATGCTATGATTGTAGAAGGAGCATGCGTTGGTTCAACAGTAATTTCAGGTGTTTTTGTGATAACCGGTTCATCAGATGGTTTTGCAGTAGGTATAACAGGAGCATTTGTTGGTGCTGCTGTAGGGTCTGTATCACCATCATTGTTATGTGAAGGTGTTCTTGACGGTCTGTTATCAGGTGTGTATGAAGCTCCCGGTAGCGGACAGTTATTTATATATCCGTTATCCGGATTGTCTATTGCATATTTTTTGTCAGGGTCGTAAATAAATCCATTTGGTTGATTAGTCTGTAAAAGTGCTGTATATTGTGTATTATTGGTTAATTGATTATCAGCATTTATTTCATTAAATATCATATCTGAGGAGTGTTTTAATAAATCAGAGTTATCTCCGGTTATGTAATTTCTGTTATGTTTGTTTTGTGACAGATATGTATCTGAATTTGTGCTGTTATTATCTTTATTATTGCTGTCGGTTGATAAAGGTTCAGATGGAGTTGGTGTATCAACATAAGCAATTTCACTGTGTATCGGAGTTTCAGACGGTCGCTGCGTCATCATGCTTATGACGGTAGTATTGTTGTCTTCCGGAATAACAGGAGAATTGCCTCCAAATTTAAGACCTATGGCAAGTGCGGCAGCAGCACATGCAGTTGCCGCAATATAAGGAATAATTCGTACTATGACAGGTTTTGATTTATACATATGGTATTCTTCTATGTATTTATCATCAATATTGCCAATGGCGTCAATTAAATTTCTTGTACTCATAGTACGAATCCCTCCTTTATAAGATATTCTCTAAGACCTTTTCTCGCTCTGAAAAGGATACTCTTAGTTTTGCTCTGGCTTATGCCAAGATGTTTTGAAATGTTATCAATGCTCTCAAACTGCCAGTATCTGCCAACGAATACTAAGCGATTAATTTTAGGCAGTGATGAAAGGTAATCATTGATACAAGATGTAAGAAGATTAAGTTCTACCTGTTCGTGAGGTGTCTGCGTGCTTGCAATAACCTCGTCAAGTTCATCATAAACCACATCAACCTGACCTCCTCCCCGTTTTGTGCGGTGAAGTCTGTTATAAACATTCAAAGCCAAATTACGGGTAATTTTTCCTAAATAAGCCGAAAAGCAAGAAGGTTTTTCAGGTGGAACAGCCTGCCATGTGTGAAGCCAGGTGTCATTTACACATTCATTACAATCCTCATTGTTAAACAGAATGTTATAAGCAATCTGAAAACAATAGTTATTGTATTTCCTGCTTGTCTGTACAATTGCGTCTTCATTTCTGGCAAAATATAAAGATATTATTTCATTATCATCCATAAGCTGTTGCATCTCAAAACCTCTTCTTCCCTTGTTATTTGAAGAACAGCTCCTACCCTGTTCTTCTGTGTTTTTTCATGTTTTCCTGTAAAGTGTGTTCCTGGCACACTGTATTTTGTAAAGGAAATTGTTGTATTTCCAACACATATACTGATAGTACATATATTTCTGATACTCCCCGCCTCAAATTCGTAACAGTTAAGCTCATGTCATTTGTAAAGCCGCAGTTTCGCTGATTTATTGCATTGTTACGCATATTCGGTAATTACTATTGCAGTTGATAAACAGAGTGTTTTGTGAGGGTGTAAAAACCGGATATTTTCAGTTCAATATATGTAAATAAAAGTACATGTGTGCCGCCTGTCTGATATTTTAAAATGTTGGCATAGTGTTTAAAATATTCTGTGTTTAGCAGCTTACATAATATAAGACAACAAAAAAATCATTTGGTTGCATTAATTTCAAAAAAATATTTGCCAAAATTATAAAAAAAATATAAACTTTATTATTGCCATTATAACAAAAGCTGTTATACTTGTAAATAGAAGTAAATTATGAATATATAATTGTACGACATTAAGGATTAAGAAAGGAGTTTTTTTATGAAAAAAAGAATTTTAAAGAAAACAGGTTCTGTTTTGCTTGCTACTTTGATGGCGGCAGGTACAATAACTGCAATGATGCCAAAAGTAGAAGTTGAGACAGAGGCTGCAGAAAACAGTGATTTGCAATTGTTGTATGATGAACCGGCGGTTGCAGATTTTTATGAAGTATATGCAAAGAAGTTTAAATGGCTTGCAGGAAAAGGTGACGGCTTTCTTGAATTTGGGCGTAATGACCCGCCAAACTATGTGGATGGTAAAAGTCATGGCGGTGATTCAAAGTATACTGAGGCAGGCAGCGTAAGCCAGGCTGTATATGACCATGTTTCATGGGCAAAACATGCACTTCCTGTCGGTAACGGACATATGGGCGCAATGAGTTTTGGATATACTGATACAGAACGGGTTCAGATGAATGAAGATACATTGTGGACAGGTGGTCCTAACTGTACTACCTTATCTGAGAGTAATAATGCTGATGCTTATGGTAATGTTAATCTTGAGAATCCTCAGAAGCTTATGTCAACGCTTGTTGATAATGCATTTACAAATTATTATAACAGTCTTGAGAGTGGAAGCATGCCTTCTGATGAAAATGTTTCTCCTTATAAAAATGGTCTTACACCTAACTCAAAAGAGCAGGAAGGTTCATATCAGAGTTTTTGCGACATGATGCTTGACTTTGGAATTGATGTAGGCAAGACTGAAAATTATTCAAGAGGTCTTAATTTAAATAACGCGGTTTCATTTGTAAATTATGATTATGACGGTGTAACTTATAACAGAGATATGTTTGCGAGTTATCCTGATGATGTAATTGTTTATAAAATCGGTGCTTCTGAAAAAGGAAAAGTTAATTTCACACTTCACCCTGAAATTCCTCATACAGAGACTTTGAGCGGAAGTTATTTTTCTACATATGCTGATGGAGCTGCCAATTATGGTAAGGACGGTTCGGTAGTTGCAAAAGATGACACGATTTATTTAAGCGGTACATTGAATCATAACGGAATGAAGTTTGCCGGAACATTTAAGGTTGTAACCACGGGTGGTACAATGGAAGCTTCAAATGAGACAAATAATGCTAAGGTAAACAGTGAGGATAACGGTAAGATTACTGTTAAAGATGCAGATGAAGCTTATATAGTTGTTTCTCTTACAACTGACTATACCGCAGATTTTGACAAAAATTATACAACAGGTGAAACACTTGAACAGTTGTTGGATAATGTTAAAAATATAACAGACACAGCAGCAGAAAAAGGTTATGACAAGTTGCTTGAAAACCACCTGACAGATTATCAGAGTTTATTTAACAGAGTTTCTATCGACATAGGCGGAACATGCACTAATACAACAACAGATGAACTTCTTGATAAATATAAAGAAGCATATCAGTCGGGCGAAAGTTCAGATTATGACCATTATCTTGAAACGCTTTATTATCAATATGGAAGATATATGCTTATAGAAAGTTCAAGACAGGGCTCATTGCCGGCTAACTTACAGGGTGTATGGAACGATATGGACGCGGCACCGTGGTCTTCTGATTATCATACAAATATCAATGTTCAGATGAACTACTGGCTTGCAGAAGAGACAAACCTTGCAGAAATGGCTCAGCCATTAGTTGATTTTGCAAATGATTTAAGAAAGCCGGGAAGACTTTCACTTGCAAAACTTTATGGAATCGGATATGACAGTGATGAGAGCAAGATTGATTTAAATACTGAGGACGGTTTTATTTTCTTCTGTAATACAACACCGCTTGGATTTACAGGGAATATTTCTTCAAATGCATCATTTACAGCAACAGCAACAGCATTTTTGGCACAAAACCTATATGATTACTATGCATTTACTCAGGATAAGGATTATCTTAAAGAAAACATTTATCCGTTCCTTCGTGAGTCAAGTATAACATATCTTCAGACACTTCAGGCGGGACGCACAGACAGTGATAAAGATAAATTATACATAGTTCCAAGCTGGTCTTCAGAACAGACAGCATCTCCGTGGACAGTTGGTACATATTTTGACCAGCAGCTCGTATGGCAGTTATTTAACGATACAATTGAAGCTATGGAAGACCTGGGTATCACACCGGCACAAAATATGAATGACGAAGGTGATGTTACCTATAAGAATGATGATTCAAAACTTCTTGCCCGTCTTAAAGATGCTATAGACCGTCTTGACCCTGTAGCTCTTGGCTCTGACGGACAGATTAAAGAATGGCAGCAGGAATATGGTTACAATAAGACAAAACGCGGTGCAAATATAGGTGAGAGCACACACCGTCATATTTCACAGCTTATAGCATTGTATCCTGGTAACTACATAACAAAAGATGACACAGATTTGATTGAAGGAGCAAAAATTGTTCTTGAAAACAGAACAGATACTTCAACAGGCTGGGGACTTGCAGACAGACTTAACCTGTGGGCAAGAACAGGAGATGGAAATCATTCATACAAGCTTGTAAATGCACTTCTTGCAACAGCGACATATGACAATTTATTTGATACACATGCACCATTCCAGATTGACGGTAACTTTGGTGCAACAGCCGGTATTACTGAAATGCTTTTACAGAGTAATGCAGGTAAAGTAGAACTTCTTGCAGCGCTTCCTGATGACTGGGATAAAGGTTCATATGAAGGTCTTGTTGCCAGAGGAAACTTTGAAGTAGACTGTGAATGGTCAGATAAGACAGCAGATTATGCAAGAATAACAGCAAAATCAGGTGGAACACTCGTGCTTGATGGAATAGATGTTTCAAGAATAACAGATGAAAGCGGAAATGCAGTATCTTACACAAAAGATTCAGATGGCAATTATGTAGTTGAGACAACCAAAGGACAGGTTTTAAATGTATATGCATCATCTTATACAGGTGCAGATAAGACACCGAAGCCAACACCAACATCAGGAGCAATAACTACACCAAATGTAACATCAACTCCTGTAAGTACAAAGACTCCAACTGTAAAACCAACATCAACACCTGATGTAACTGCAACAGTTACACCTTCATCAACACCTGATACAAATGTGTTGTTGGGTGATGTAAATGAAAATAACAAAGTAGAATTAACTGACGCATCACTTCTCTTAAGAGCTGCTCTTGGAATAGAGGAGCTGACAGATGCACAGAAGCTAAGGGCAGATGTAAATGAAGACGGACAGATTAACTTAGCTGATGTAACACTTGTGCTCAAATATGCATTGGGAATAATAGACAGTTATAAATAATGTGGGAGTGCATAGCACGGAACAATCCGTAGGTATCATAAGATTATAATATGCCGACCCTCGAAAGTCAGACGCAAAAATCTGGTTTTTCGGAGGCCGGTATTTTTAATGATAGATTTTCTTTTCACAATCTGTTATAATATTGAAAGATAAATGTTTTGACATTTGGAGGAATGAAATAATGAATACAGAAATTTTAACAGAAATTGAGGGCGGTGTATGTGCCGCAAAAGGATTTAAAGCAAATGGACTTAATTGCGGACTTAATTCTGATAAGAATAAGAATGATTTGGGAATGGTAGCCAGTGATGTTATCTGTAATGCGGCTGCTGTTTATACTACTAATAAAGTAAAGGGTGCGCCTATTCTTGTTACAAAGAAGCATCTTGAAGCTTCCGCAGGAAAGGCACAGGCAGTTGTTGTCAATTCAAAAAATGCAAACACATGTAACGCAGATGGCGAGCAGAAGGCAGAGGCAATATCAGAGCTTGCAGCTAAAGAACTTGGCATTGATGTAAATCTTATAATTCCTGCTTCTACAGGTGTAATAGGACAGATTCTTCCGATTGAGCCTTTTGAAAATAATATGCATGATTTAGTAGCAGGACTTGACTATGACAAAAACGGACTTGCGGCTAATGCTATTATGACAACCGATACAGTTAAAAAAGAGGCGGCAGTTTCTTTCAAAATCGGTGACAAAGTGTGTCATCTTGGTGGAATGGCAAAGGGAAGTGGAATGATTCACCCTAATATGGCTACAACTCTTAACTTTATAACAACAGATGTTGCAATTTCTCCAAAACTTCTTCAGGCGGCATTATCAGACATTGTAAAAGTTACATACAACTGTCTGAGTGTTGATGGTGATACTTCTACAAATGACATGGTAAGTGTTATGGCAAACGGGCTTGCCGGAAATGAAGAGATAACAGAAGAAAATGAAAATTACAGAATATTTAAAGATGCTTTATATAATGTAATGGCGCGTATGACAAAAATGCTTGCAAAAGATGGAGAAGGTGCTACAAAGCTTCTTGAGTGTACAGTAAGTGGTGCGCCTGATTTGGATACAGCAATAATCGTAGCAAAAAGTGTTATCCGTTCACCATTATTTAAATGTGCAATGTTTGGTGAAGATGCCAACTGGGGACGGGTTCTTTGTGCAATTGGTTATGCAGACGCAGAATTTGACATCAATAAAGTAGATGTAGACCTTGCATCAAAAGCCGGTACAATTGAAGTGTGCAGAAATGGCGCCGGAGTAGAATTTTCCGAAGAATTTGCAAGCAAAGTATTGCATGAGGATGAAATATTTATAAATGTCAACTTAAATCAGGGCGATACAACGGCTAAAGCGTGGGGTTGCGATTTAACATACGACTATGTTAAAATAAATGGAGATTATCGTTCGTAAACCTTATAGGGGGCTTTTATTTGGAAGAAATAAAAAGTTTTTTCAGAAAATACAGATGCTATGCCACTGTGCTGCTCATTATAGCAAATGTTGTATGGTTTTTATACATGGAAATACACGGTGATATAAATACTAATGAAGGAATGCTATCATGTGGTGCAATGTTGTCTGATGCCATAGAAAAAGGAAATTACAGTCAGCTTATTACAGCTATATTTGTACATTTTGACATACAGCATATAGCGAACAATATGCTGTTACTTCTCGTTATGGGGGCAATGCTTGAATGTCATATGGGCAGTATAAGATTTCTTATTATTTATTTCCTTGGAGGAATCGGAGGAAATGTAATTTCTGCTTACTGGCACATGAGTGAAGGAAATATTGTGCTTTCAGCCGGAGCATCAGGAGCTATATTTGGAATTGTCGGAGGTTTTTTGGCGGCACTGATTTTAAATAAAGGAAAAATCCAGGATATGACTGCCAGAAAACTTATAGTTTTTGTGGTTTTATCTTTGTATCAGGGATTTGCAAGTCAGGGAATAGATAACGCAGCTCATGTAGGTGGATTTATATGCGGTTTTGTAGTTGCAGCTATATGTGAGTTTACGAGAAAGGACAGATACAGACATGAAAGTTAATATTTATTACGGAGGAAGAGGCCTGATTGATGACCCTACCCTTTATGTGATGAATAAAGTTCAGGAAGTTTTGGAAGAATTGCGTGTTAATGTGGAAAGAATTAATTTATTTGAACAGAAGAACGCAATTTCAACACTTCCGCAGTCATTTAAAGATGCAGACGGTATTATTCTTGCTACAACGGTAGAATGGTTTGGCATAGGCGGATATATGCAGCAGTTTCTTGATGCGTGCTGGCTGTATGGAAACAAAGAGAAAATAAATTCAATATATATGCAGCCTATAGTTATGTCAACCACTTACGGTGAGAAAGATGCGGAGCTTACATTAACGAGTGCATGGGAAATTCTTGGTGGAAAAATCTGTGATGGTATATGCGGATATGTAGATAATATCGTAGATTTTGAGATGAACAAAGGCTATCTTAACATTATTGAGAAGAAAGCAGAGAACCTTTACCGTACAATTTCCCAGAAAATGATTAACCTGCCATCAAGTAATGGTGCAGTTACAAGAACTGTAAGCAAGGGACATCATATCGACCTTACACCAAAGGAAAGTGAATTGTTGTCAAAACATGCAGCGGACGATTCTTACATGAAGAAACAGAAAGAAGATATAGAAGAACTTTCAAGCATGTTCAAAGGAATGCTTAACAAGAAATCTGACTTGAAGAAAATAGACTCACTTGAGCAGAGTTTTATGGAAAATTATACTGCCAATCCGGAATTTGAAGCAGATTACCAGTTTGAAATTGCTGAAAAAGAGCAGCCATTTCATGTTCGTGCGGGCAGGAGCGATGTTAAGTGTTATTATGGCCCAAAAGAAAATGCGGACATCATAATAAGAATATCGATGAGTGTCATGAATGAAATAACAGCAGGCAGAATGAGTTTTCAGCGCGCATTTATGACAGGTGAAATGACATCAAAAGGCGATTTCAAAATTCTTCGAATGTTAGACCAGTTGTTTAGATTTAATTGATAAAACATAATGTTAGAAGAGCCATTTATAAAATCGAAAAAATAAAATGTTTTACGAGTTATTTAAATTTAAACGAAAAATAAATTGCCAGACTGTTTATTTGAATTTAATTGATAAAATATTAAGATATTAGAATTTGAAGTTATTTATTTTAGTTTGAAAGGAGTTTTTACAATGAAAAAAGACGATTGTATTTTTTGTAAAATAGCAAATGGAGAAATTCCATCTTCAACACTTTATGAAGATGATGATTTCAGAGTGTTTCTTGATTTAGGTCCGGCATCAAAAGGACATGCACTTATAGTTCCAAAAGAACATTTTGATAATTTGTATGAGTTATCAGATGACATGGCTTCTAAAGTGTTAGTGCTTGCCAAGAAGATGATTACTAAAATGACAAAGGCACTTAAGTGTGATGGATTTAATATAGTTCAGAACAACAATGAGTGTGCAGGGCAGACAGTATATCATTTTCATATGCATCTTATTCCAAGAAATAATGGAGATAAAGTTGGCATAACATGGACTCCGGGTGAAAATACCCAGGAGGAACGTGACGAGATTATAAGACAATTTAATGAGGTTGAATAATAAATTATAATGCTTGGGAGGGGAGAAAAATTATAATGGAAAAGAATTATTTTCAGGTTACAAATGCAAATATTGTTACAAATTCAGCGTTACGTGAGCCACAAATAGAGGCTTATATGGAAGCGTATAATCATTTTGTGATAAACAAGGAGCATACGCATGCTATATTGTATTGCCAACAGGGTGTGGAAAATCAGGTTTGATTTCTATTTTGCCGTATGGAATAGCTGAGGGTCGCGTGCTGGTTATTGCACCACAGTTAACAATATTAGATACATTAGAAGAAAGTTTAGACAGTGGAAGTTCTAATAATTATTGATGAAGCACATCATTCAGAAGCTCGTACATGGATTGAAAATTTACAATATTTTTCAAAGGCAAAGGTTGTAAAAATTACAGCAACGGCATATCGTACTGATGATAAACCGTTGGTAGGACAGTTGATTTATAAATATAAATTAAGTCAGGCGATGAGTAAAGGTTATGTGAAGTCATTAGAAAAATTTGATTATGTTCCGGATAATCCGCAATTCACAATTGATAATGATGGCAGGCTTTATTCGTTAGAAGAAGTATTAAAATTAAAAGATGAAGAATGGGTTAGTCGTTCAGTAAGTTTGTCAGACGATTGTAAGAAAAGTATTGTAGATGAAAGTGTAAAATTATTTAGAGAAAAAAAGAGGGGAACTGAGGTTCCACATAAGATTATTGCGGCGGCATCTGGAATAAGTGATGCTAAGAAAATTGCATCAATGTACTGCGAAGCTGGTTTAAGAGCTATTGCTGTTTATAATGATATGCCTGATAGAGAAGTGGCATTTTCAGATATAGAAAATCATAGGGTAGATGTAGTTGTAAATGTATCAATGATGGGAGAAGGTTATGACCACAAATATCTTTCGATAGCCGCAATCTTTAGACCATTTAAGAGTTTGTTACCATATGAACAGTTTATAGGGAGAATTTTAAGAGCTATACCTGATAATGAGATAAAGAAGGGAACAGACAATATAGGTAGTGTTGTTACACACAAACTTATGTATCTTGATGAGTTATGGAATTATTATAAAGAACAGATACAGGAAAGTAATTTTATTAAAGAATTAACAGATATTGATTTGTGGGAAGATGAAAATGATTCTGTTGAGGGAAAGAATGGGAATATTATTCAGCCAGATTTTGGAACAGTTACTGAATCTGGCAGAGGCAGACTTGAACATGATATTTATATTGATGGATATTATATTCAGGAAGAAAACCGCAGGCGTAAAGATATAGAAAAAAAGAAACAGGAATTAATAAAGTTATTAAATATTTCAGAAGAAAGAGCTGAACAGATTTTAGAAGAGGAGGAGTCTTCTGAAAGTAAGTATAAGAGACCAGACATAATTCTTAAACAGAGAAAAAAGGTTACAGATAATAATATTAGACAAGTTATAGTGCCAGAGTTGTTGGTTGCAGCTAATTTAGATATTGATGGAAATGAACTTAAGAATTTTAAAATATTTCGGGATGGAAGATACACATGGATACCTCAAAAAATTAATACAAATGGAGGAATGTTAGCAACATATCTGAATACATATTTAAAAAATGAAATAGGACGCAAAAGAGAAATGTGGAGCAATGAAGATTATGCAAATGCTGCAAAACTTTTAGAACAACAGGCAGAATACTTAAAAAATTTCTTTAAAGGAGAAGATTAAAGATGAAAAGTTTGATAAGTCAGGTCTATGAATTAACTAATTTGGCAATTTTAACACCACAGAATTTAGTAGAGAATATTCAGTTGGACAATTATTTAGAAATAAAATATTATAAGCGTGAAGATGAAATTGTATGTGAAATGCTGACAGAAGACGATAATGAAAAGATAATATATTTTTATTATTTTAGTAAAAATAATCAATTGCAGAGAGCTTTTGCAATGTATGGCGATGAAAATATTGAATTATTTGACAGGAATAAGGAATTAGAAGTATTATTAGACGAATATGAAAAAATGGTTAAAGAAGATATTGCGTAATATGTCATGAAAGTTTTGGGAGGTCAGTTTCTGACCTCCCGTTTTTAAATGATTTTAACCGCTAAACTTTTCAGCGTTATTTTATTTAGTCACTTCTTTTATAAGTGAAATTACCGCTTCAACGCCATTCTGCTGTGGGCTCTTTTCCATAGCTTCAACATATTTACTGCGGTTGTTATATACATTGTTGATTGTTTCAAGAAGTAAATCATCTGTTATTTCCTCTTCATCAATTACTTCGCTGAATCCCTGTTTCTTAAATGAATTAGCATTAAGAATCTGGTCACCGCGGCTTGCAGCAGCAGGAAGTGGAATGAGAATATTTGGCTTCTTGAGTGCGAGAAGTTCACATATTGCGTTTGCGCCCGCACGCGAAATGACAACATCAGCGAGTGCAAATAAATCAGCAAGTTCTTTCTTGATATATTCATATTGAACATATCCGGCAGTTCCTTTAAGTGATTCATCAAGCTTTCCTTTTCCGCACAAATGAATAACATTGTATTTAGGAAGAAGCTGCGGAAGTATTTTTCGTACAGCATCATTTACAGCAGCGGCGCCAAGACTTCCGCCGATTATTAAAATTACAGGTTTGTCATCACTAAAACCGCAGAATTTTCTTGCCTCATCCTTATTACCGGAAAGAAGTTCTGCTCTTATCGGAGAACCTGTAAGATTGGCTTTGCCTTCAGGAAGATGTGATATTGTTTCCGGAAAATTACAGCATATCTTTGTTGCGGAAGGAATACATAATTTATTTGCAAGTCCCGGAGTCATATCTGATTCGTGGATAATTGTCGGAATTTTTTTGCGGTGTGCGGCAATAACAACGGGTACGGTGACAAACCCGCCCTTTGAAAATACAACATCAGGTTTTATTTTCTTCATGAGTTTTGCAGCTTCACTATATCCTTTTAAAACTTTAAAAGGGTCAGTAAAGTTTTTAATGTCAAAATAACGACGGAGCTTTCCGGATGATATTCCAAAATAAGGAATGTTAAATTCTTCAATAAGTTTCTTTTCGATACCATCATAAGAGCCTATATAATATATTTCGTAGCCGGCTTCTTTAAGCTTTGGAAGAAGCGCTATATTAGGTGTAACATGACCGGCGGTACCGCCTCCGGTTAAAACTATTTTTTTCATAAGGAGCCTCCTTGTATGTAAATATTTTTATGTTAAATAATATGAGCTGCGATGAGCAGAACAATTAAAAATACCAGACCATAAACAGTAAACAGCATCAAATATCTTCTTTTGAAAGCTGGATTTTCTCTGGCTATATATTTAAAACTTATAAGGCTTGCCATTGATGCGATTATTGTACCAAGACCGCCGATATTTATTCCTATAATAAGTTTGGAAATATTGTCTGTAAATTGTGATAAAAGTATAGCGGCGGGAACATTGCTCATTATCTGGCTTGCAACGACAGAAGTTATAATTTCGTGTCTGGAAATAATGCTTTGCAAAAAATTGCTAAACGCAGAAACCCGCTCGATATTTCCGATGAAAATAAATAAAGCTGCAAATGTAGCTAACAGCGGGTAATCAACTTCCAAAAGTATTTTTCTGTCGCGCAGAATTGTATACATGAAAACAAGAATAAATATAAGCTGATAAGGAATGATTCGTCCAACACATAAAATGCTGAGTATTAAAAGAATTATGTAAACAATCAATTTTTTTTTGCTTTTATTAGTACCGGCAATATTATCTGCTTTGCTTGTGTTTTCATTAATAGAAGTTGCTTGGTTTTTATAAGTATCGGCAATATCATCAGTTTTATCAGTGTTTCCATTGACAGAAAATTCTTTGGTTCTACAAGTTGCAAAAATATATATAATTAACAGCGCAAATGCTATCAGCGTAAATGGGAGCATCAGCATAAAGAAGTCCAATATATTTAAATTACTTATGCCAAACAGATATAAATTCTGCGGATTGCCGATAGGAGTAAACATACTGCCAAGATTTGCGGCAATTGTCTGGAGTGCAACGATTTTAAGCAGCCATTTATTTTTAAAATCTTCTCCCAGCTGATTCATAATTATAATTGTAAAAGGTACAAATGTAATCAGTGCCACATCATTTGTTATCACCATTGATGTGAAAAAACACAAAAAAATAAGCACTGCAGTAAGTCCGCGAAGACTTTTAACTGATGAAAGCATTTTCTTTGCCAGCATATCAAAAATTCCAAGCTTTCTAAAACCGGAAACGATTGCCATAAGGCTGAATAAAATTGCAAGTGTCCTGAAATCTATGTAAGAAATATATTGTTCATCGGGTGTAACAACAAACATTGAAAATATAGCAAGAACAACTGCAATAAAAAGTACACTTTCTCTTTTTATAAATGAAAAGATTGTTTTCATTTGTAAAAATCCTCCTTAAAAGTATTCGGACATAAAAAATACACTATATCTTTATTATTATACTACTTTCAGGTTGAAAAGTCATCAAAAACAAACGAATGACAA
>CAJJNI010000041.1 GCA_905193085.1 uncultured Lachnospiraceae bacterium
GGGCTCAGAAACATCAAGCTCAACATCAACTCTATAGGCTGTCCAACCTGCCGTCCTGTCGGCTGTGGTGCCGGATTAGGGGAACCTGTAACATCAGGTCTGTCTGTTATTCCCGGTGTCTGTGTCGGTGCGCCGCTTACATCTGGTGTTTTTGTTGGATTCTGTGAATTTGCAGGAGTTTTTGTTGGCGCAGGTGTTTGTGTAGTCTGGTTATCATCATCTGAATCTTCTGTGAATGCTGAGCCTGCAAGTGGTTTAACAAGTGCAAATTTACTGTCATTTGTAACATCTATTTTATCTGATAAAATACATGCTTTGCTAAGAGGAACTGAATAGAACATAATTTCTTTTACGCATGTTCCTTTAGGTGTTCCTATTGTATTCATTCCAAGCTTTGTTGCACCGGCACCTAAACCTCCGACAGTTAAAACTGTATCTTTATCTGAAATAAAATCTAATATAGTCATTCCTGTAGACATTCCGTCTGTAGGTTTTGAATTTCTGTAATTTACCTTATTTCCATAGCCATAATTAAATTCCTGTCCGGCCGAATTAAAGTTCTTTAATAATGAAACACCCCAGTAAGTCAGATAATCTGTAGTGATTTCCTGACCGTCTATATAATACTGAACCCAGTCGTTTTGAATAACAGCAACTACAAAATGCCATTTTCCCCGCTCTTTCATTGTCGGTGTCTTCAAAGTTGAGCCGCTGAGTGATTTCTCACCGCCACTTCCCCAGTAATAAAACTGGTTAAACTGATGAACATCAAGTATCTGTCCATAATTATCCAGATATGGATTAAGCTGCAGTCCGCTCCAGTTATCCTGTCTGTATCCAACAGAACCTGATGCATACATAGAAAATGAACCGCTTATTTTTGCTTCTGCAATCTTACTGTTTTCGCCGCCTGTTTCATCATATAAAACCGAATAATTTTCATAATATCCATCGCCTATATAATCAAGATATTTCCAATTACTTTTAACGGAAGAATCTGTACCTTCTTCATAAGCATAATATGCACCACCGTCATCAGTTGCATAGTAGTAGCCTTTAGCCGGATATTCAGGATTATATCTGACATTTTTGCCATACCCTTCAAGGACGGTGTATTTTTTACCGTTAGCATCTATATATGTTTTTACAGTGCCAAGTGAATATGTCTTATCAGATGCAGAATATTCCCTGCACATTTTATATTTATATGCATCTTCTTTTTGTATCTGGCGGTCATTTTCCAGATTGAAATTAAGCACAACCGCGTCTTTGGCAGTCTTGGGCACATTTACCCAGTATGAAATGGTAACACCTTTATTCCACTTAGGATAACCACCGCTAAGAGTCATTTCTTCACTTAAATCAAGTTTTTTAAAAGGATTCTTTATCTCATAAAATGCCTGGCTGCCATCACTGTTTGAACCATTATATGTGTAAGATTCATTTTCTTTATCATATGTAATTGGATTGTCACATTCAGAATTAACCGGAGTCTGTTCAGGCAGTGGTGTTGCATTGGCATTTATTTCTTTTTTGGTATCTGCCACACCTTTTACATTTTTAGAATTCTTATTTTCTGCTGATACTACACTTCCATCTGATAAATCTTTTGGTCCGGCATATGAAGATACTACCCCTGAAACATCAGATGCATTATTTAATTTATAATCATAAACCGTAGTCTCAAACGGTGAAACCTTGTTATTTTCTTTTTTCTGTCCGCTGTCTTTTGTACCGGATGTATTATTGTATAAATTTCCTCTTGCAACAATACTTGCAGGATATTCGTTATCATAATGGAACTGATGAGGATTATTTACATCATTGAAACTGTTATTTTCAATTAAAACAGATGCATAGCAGTCTGCACCTACACAATATGTATTATCTTTTGCAGTATAATAATTATTGTATATATGCGCTCTTCCATACATAACACGAGGCATTCTCTGGTCAAGATTATTTCCAAACCAGTTATGGTGATATGTCACATGAAGTTTTCCCATATCTGTGGCATCATGGTCTCCGGCACCTGAACCAATAAGACAGCTTAAGCGGTGTCCATGAACATCTTTGCCATTTACTACAGTATCGTCTGTATACCATATTTTACACCATGATACAGTAATATAATCTGAGCCTGCTTTTATGTCTATGTTCCCATCTGTACTGTTCCATACGCTCAGATGATTAAGCCACACATGATGGCTGTTTTCTATATTAAAGCAGTCATCAGGACCACTGTTTGGCCATGTTCCCTGGACATTTAAATTACAGACAATGACATTACTTGAATTTTTAATGTTAAACCCACCGTAAAGAACAGCATTATCATCAATTCCGACAATTGTCTTATTACTTCCGACATCTACAGCATAATCAGGACACACTATTGTACCTGAAATTACTATTACTTTAGGTAAATTTCCTGAAGCTTCTTTCTTTAAATCCGAAAGAGTTGTAACTATTACAGGTGTAGAATTTCCGCCTCCGGTAACAGATTCAAGTCCATTTGCGGTAACATCTGCATAACCATATAATTCACTCATATCAAGCCTTGTACTTAAATCAAAATTACTTTGTGCAGCATCAACCTTATAATTAACCGATACACTCTCACTATTTGGCACTGAGCCAAAAACTGATGCAACAAGCATACATACTGCCGCAATTTTAGCAATTTGTTTTTTCATAATATTAGTTCTCCTCTCTTTAATAATATCGCACATATGTTTCATGTCAGTATATTGCAGAATCATCATTCGTTATTTCACTGTATAATCAGAAATTAATTCCCAACCTGTCATTTCGCTTTTAATTCAGGAGTTAATTCCCCTCTTGTCTTTTCACTTTTAAATCAGTAATTAATTCCCAACGCAGCCTTTAATACTAATAACACATCTGTCAAATCAATATTTCCATCTGAATTATAATCAGCGGCAGCAGCAACATCTTCGCTCTGGACTTTCTCTATTCCAAGACTTATCTTTAATACCAACAGTGCATCTGTTAAAGTAACTTTATTATCAAAATCAACATCGCCTGGCACAACCTGCGGTGCAGGTGTATTTGTAGGTTTTGGTGTATTTGAAGGTTGTGGTGTCTGCGTAGGTTCTGTTGCATTCAAGTCGATTTTATCTTTTAAAATGCAATACGATTTGACAGGTTTGTCATAAAATTCAAACTCTTTTACCATAGTTCCATCAGGTGTCCCAATCATGTTCTGTCCAAGAACTTTAGATGCCGCACCTTTTCCTCCAACTGTCAGTACCGTATCCTCATCACTTATAAAATCGAGCAGTGTCATAGCTGTTGATGCAATATCTGTCGGATAATAACTCTGCCTCTGTAACGGATATCCGTAGCCATAATTAAAGCCCGAACCGGCAACACCCTGTTTATCCACAAGAGCCGCACCCCATGAAGTAAGATAAATGTCTGTCATTGCTTTTCCGTCCATGTAAAACTGAACCCAGTCATTTTGTATTACCGCAACAACAAAATGCCAGTTACCTTTATCTGCCATAGTCGGCGCTATAAATGTAGAGCCAAGTTGTGACTGATAACCACCGTTTCCAAAATAATAGAACTGGTTTGTAGTCTGTATGTCTATTTTATTTCCATAATTTTCAAGATTCGGATTAATCTGAAGCGCATTTCCATTATCCTGACGAAAACCTACTGAACCGGACGCATAAATACAAAACGAACCGCTTATGTATGCTTCCTGGAGCTTACTTTTGCTTCCGCCCTCTTCATCAAATCTCTTACTGTAATTTTCATAGTAACCTTCTCCGAGATAATTCAGATATACCCAGTTTGCTTCATCTGACGCATCAGTTCCCTTTTCATGCACACATAAAGCTCCTCCGTTATCTGATATTTCATAGCAGCCTTTTGCCGGATAATCCGGGTTATACTGTACAAGAGAACCCACTTCTCCTGTAAGAACCTGATATTCATTTTCAGAGGAATCAACATAGGTTTTCACTTCACCCATTGAATAATTGTTATCAGTCTTGCTGTAAGACTGGCACAGATTATATTTAACCGCATCTTTTCTTTCAATCTGCCTGTCATTTTCAAGATTAAAGCTCAGAATCACAGCATCTTTGGCTTTCCTTGGAACATTAACCCAATACGATATGGTTATACCCTTATCCCATTTTTCATTTGTCATATAATTAAATTTATCTTCTGAAAAATCTTTCCCTTTAAATGGGTTTTTAATATTATAGTACGCAGGGTCTCCATTACCATTCGAACCATGATATGTATATGTATCAGTTTCATCATCATATGTTACCGGATTATTATTATAAACATTTGCCGGTCTTTGTGTTGCAACAGGGGCAACACTTTCAGACGGAACATAACTGTTATCAGTACCCTTTATGAGTGATGCACTTTCTATTTTATCTGAATAAATGTTTTTGTCCGACACATCATTTTTCGGTCCTGCATATGCAGTTATTATTTCAGGCACATCTTCTGCATCATTTAATTTATAATCATATACTGTCGAATCAAATTCAACAACTTCATTATCCGATTTTTTCTGACCATCGTCCTTACTTCCCTTTGAATTGTCGTATTCATTTCCTCTTGCTGTAATTGAAGCAGGAAGTGCATTGGTCGGATACATAAATTTATGCGGTGAATTTACATTTTTAAAGTAATTATTTTCTATGAGTGCTGACGCATAGGAATCGACACCAATACAATAAGTATTTCCCTCACATGTGTAGTAATTATTATAAATATGAGCCCGTCCATACATTACTCTTGGCATTCTCTGGTCAAGGTTATCCGCAAACCAGTTATGGTGATATGAAACTCTTAATTTTCCCATATCTGTATCATCATGGTCTCCTGCACCTGAACCGATAAGACAGCTTAAACGGTGGTCATGGTCCGGAATAACGCCATCATTTGCGTCATCAGTATAGCTTAATTTACACCATGAAACAGTAATATAATCCGAGCCCATCTTAATATCTATATTTCCGTCAAATGAATTATAAACATTCAGATGATTAAGCCACACATGATGGCTGCCTGAAATATCTATGCAGTCATCAGGCCCGCTGTTTGGCCAGCCACCATTAAAATTCAGATTATTTATTATTACATTCATAGAATTATATATATGTATACCGCCGGCAATACCGGAATTTTCGTCTATTCCTGTTATTGTCTTATTACTTCCTATTGAAACAGTATTCTCACCCGTATCAATAATCCCGTCAACAACTATAACTCTTGGAAAATCATCTGTTACATATTTTTTTAATTCTTCAAGGCTGCTTACTACAACGGGAGTCATTTTACCTCCACCGGTTGTAGTCTCCAGCCCCTCCCCCGGTGATGCAGCCCAGCCATATAATTCATTCATATCGAGCAGTTTACTCATATCAACAGTCTGCTCCTGTGCATATACTATATTATCGCCGCTGTTTAATTTAGCATCTGTCAAAACCTTTGAAAAGCATGTCCCAAACAACAGAATACTACTTATTATCAATGCCAGTTTTCTCTTCATATGTTATTCTTCCTTTTCACTAAAAATAATTGTACTGCAGAAAATCTGCATATAGTAACATAATTATATTTTTTTAATATATATTTATTAATTATATTATCATTATCATTTATTGTCAAGAAAACTGACATTTCAGCGCAGCTATGCTATAATATAATTGATGCCAGGTTCAAAAGGTCTGAACCCAAATGAGCCTGCTCATAGTTAGACGGAGTGCGGGAGTACATAGTGCAAAACACTCCGCAGGCATCATAAGCATGGATTTTTGACAACTCATTTGATTAAGGAGGCATCATTCATGGATAATATAATAACCTATGCACAAAAGGAATTATCAGATTTTACTCAAAAAGAATTTAACGGAGTAGACAGCCTTATTCTGTCATGCCTTTCATACATCAATTTTCCTACAAATATAGAGCAGGTAACTTCCTGGGAAGGCGTTCGTCTTGCTGACCTTTATCTTGCTGAGTATTTTGAAGAAATGTTCAATAAACTTTGGAGCGAACAGGAATCTTTACAATTATTTGCCGCTGTATGTGCAAGTCCACGCTTTCGTAATGTTAAAGCTATGGGATACACGAACCAGTTTGATTCAACAAAAGAAAAGCAGTTTTGCGCCATAACTTTTAAGCTGACTGATTCTCTTTATTATATTGCATTCAGAGGAACTGATTCATCTTTAACAGGCTGGAAAGAAGATTTTAACATGGCATTTTCTTACCCTGTTCCTGCACAGTTAGAGGCAGTTTCTTACCTGTTCAAAGCTTCTTTAAAATGTGATGGAACACTGCTTGTTGGTGGTCACTCAAAAGGCGGTAATCTTGCTGTTTACAGTGCCATGAACTGCGACATGGTAATACAGCGCAGATTAAAACGAATTTATTCACATGACGGTCCCGGGTTTGTACAGTCCGTATTAGACAGCAGTTGTTTTAACATCATAAAACCTAAGATAGACAAAACACTTCCGCAATCCTCTATTGTTGGAATGCTTTTAGAACATCAGGAAGATTTTAAAGTAGTTAAAAGCAACCGCTCAAGCATCTGGCAGCATGACCCATTTTCATGGGAAGTAAAGGACGGAGATTTTAATTACATTAAAAAGCTTTCTGCAGATGCAAGATATTTCGACCAGACACTAAACACATGGATTCGCTCAATGTCAGAAGATGACCGTGAAAGATTTGTAGATTCTCTGTATCAAATTCTGAGCACAGTTTTTCCTGATTCATCTTCCGTACTTCCATCTGACTGGCAGCATAAACTTCCGGCAATAATTCAGGCGGCAACACATTTAAATGATGATACAAAGAAATTTTTAAACCGCACAATCAAAGAGCTTATATTACTCGGTATACGAAATGTTCCGGAAATTTTCAAGACAGAAGAAAGCCGCTATCATGTAATAAAGAAATTAAGCCAGTAAAATACCAAAAACAGGCAGTATGCTATTTGTACCAATTTGCGTAGTACAATTTAAGCTTAACTGCCTGTTTTTATGTTTTATGTTAATTATAGCGTTATAGTATATTAGCTATAGTATGCCAATGTATACTTTCCTATATTCTACATCTATAGATTTATTATTGGACATAAAGGTTAGTGTAACCCATAAGACTTTCATCTATTTCTCTTGCGGCTTCTCTTCCTTCTCTTATAGCCCATACAACTAAAGACTGACCTCTGTGCATGTCACCTGCTGTAAATACATTTGTGACATTTGTCTGATATCTGCCCGGCTGTGTCTTAACATTTGTTCTTTCATTTACCTCTACACCAAATGCTTTTGTGACATATTCCTGACTTCCTAAAAATCCTGCGGCAATTAAAACTAAATCTGCCTTGATTTCTTTTTCAGTACCTTCTACAGGAACCATCATCATACGACCTGTCTTCTCATCTTTTTTGCTTTCAAGCGAAACTATTTTGGCTTTCTTTACATTACCGCTCTTATCTTTGATAAATTCAGTAACTGTTGTCTTATAAATTCGAGGATCATGTCCGAATACTGCAATTGCTTCTTCCTGACCGTAATCTGTCTTGCAGATTCTTGGCCACTGTGGCCACGGATTATTTTCCGCACGTGAATCAGGCAATTTTGGCATCATTTCTAACTGTGTAACACTTGCCGCACCAAGTCTTATTGATGTACCGACACAGTCATTACCTGTATCACCACCGCCAATTACAACGACATGTTTTCCTTCAACAGGAATAAATTTCTTATCTGCAAATTCTGAATCAAGAAGACTCTTTGTTGTTGCCTTAAGAAAATCTACAGCAAAGTATATTCCCTTTGCATCTCTTCCCGGAACTTTAATGTCACGTGGATTAGAGGAACCGCACGCAAGAACAACCCTGTCATAATTTTTCAAAATTTCAGCAGCCTTATAATTTCCACCGACATCAGCATTGGTTACAAATTCAATGCCTTCCTCTTTCATTATGTTAACCTTTCTGTCAACAACTGATTTATCAAGCTTCATGTTAGGAATTCCATACATAAGAAGCCCGCCAATACGGTCTGAACGTTCAAATACAGTAACTGAGTGTCCACGATGATTAAGCTGGTCTGCAACTGCAAGGCCTGACGGACCAGAACCTATAACTGCAACCTTCTTGCCGGTACGGACTTTCGGCGGATTGGCTTTTGCATATCCTTTTTCGTAGGCATTTTCTATAATGGCATGCTCATTTTCCTTTGATGCAACAGCATCACCATGCAGACCGCATGTACATGCATTTTCACAGAGAGCCGGACAGACACGTGATGTAAATTCCGGAAAACTGTTTGTCTTCTTAAGTCTGTGATAAGCCTCTTCCATATTGCCACGATATACCAAATCATTCCACTCAGGAACAAGATTGTGTAACGGACAGCCGCTTGCCATTCCACCAAGCATCATACCTGCCTGACAGAAAGGCACACCACATTCCATACATCTTGCACCCTGAAGCTTTTGTTCCTCTAAAGGCAGAGCAACATGGAATTCATTAAAATTCTTAATTCTTGCCTCTGGCTTTATTGTCTCACTGTTTTTTCTTTCATATTCCATAAATCCGGTTGGCTTTCCCATTCCTCTTACCTCCTGTTAGTGATTTGTGATGGCATAAAAAGCTTCAATCTGTGCCTGTTCGCTGCTCAAACCTTTTTCTTCCATCTGAACTATTGTCATCATCATGCGGTTATAATCATGAGGAATGACTTTCTTAAATTTAGGAAGATATTTGCTGAACTCATCAAGTATTATCTTACCTTTTTCTGAGTTAGTGTAAGCAACATGCTCCTGAATCATATCTTTTAACTCTAACACATCATATTTTGATGTAATCTCTTCAAGAGAAACCATTTCTTTATTAACTTTTGTATAGAAGTCATTATTTTCATCAAGTACATAAGCTATACCACCACTCATACCTGCTGCAAAGTTCTTTCCGACACTGCCCAATATTACAACACGTCCACCTGTCATATATTCACAGCCGTGGTCTCCGACACCTTCAACTACTGCTTTTGCACCGGAATTTCTTACGCAGAATCTCTCACCTGCAACACCGTTAATATAAGCTTCACCGCTTGTAGCACCGTAAAGTGCAACATTACCGATGATAATATTTTCATCCTGTTTAAATTTAACACCTGTCGGAGGATAAACTACAAGTTTTCCGCCTGATAAACCTTTTCCAAAATAGTCATTACTGTCACCTACAAGTTCAAGCGTAAGTCCTTTTGGAATAAACGCACCAAAGCTTTGTCCGCCGGCACCTTTACATTTGATAGTAAATGTATCTTCCGGAAGTGTATCTTTATATCTCTTTGTGATTTCTGAACCGAATATTGTACCGAAAGCCCTGTCAGTATTCTTGACATCTATTTCAATACTTCTCTTTGTGCCTGATTCCAAAGCCGGTTTGAGTTTCTTCAAAAGTACCTTCATATCGGCAGTTTTCTCAAGTTCAAAATCATATACACTCTTAGGCTCAAATATGTTATGTTTTGCTTTAACATATGTTGTGTCAAGTATTCTTGATAAGTCGATACCTTTTTCTTTAGCTTCATCACATGCTGAGAGAAGGTCTGTTCTTCCTACAAGCTCATCAATTGTCTTAACGCCAAGTTTTGCCATATATTCTCTTAATTCCTGAGCTATAAATCTCATGAAATTAATTACATATTCAGGTTTTCCTGCAAATCTCTTTCTAAGTTCAGGATTCTGTGTTGCAACACCTACAGGACATGTATCAAGATTACATACTCTCATCATAACACAGCCAAGTGTTACAAGTGGTGCTGTAGCAAATCCGAACTCTTCTGCTCCGAGCATTGCGGCAATCGCAACATCGCGGCCACTCATAAGTTTACCATCTGTCTCGATTCTGACTTTATTACGAAGTCCGTTCTGGATAAGTGTCTGATGCGTCTCTGCAAGTCCAAGTTCCCACGGAAGTCCGGCATTATGAATTGAGCTCTTTGGAGCTGCACCTGTACCACCGTCATACCCTGAAATCAGAATAACCTGTGCACCTGCTTTTGCAACACCGGCAGCAACTGTACCGACACCCGCCTCTGAAACAAGTTTTACTGAAATCCTTGCATCTTTATTAGCATTTTTACAGTCATAAATAAGCTGTGCCAAATCTTCGATTGAATAAATATCATGATGTGGCGGTGGTGAAATAAGACCTACACCAGGTGTTGAATGTCTTGTCTTAGCTATCCACGGATAAACTTTCTTTGCCGGAAGATGTCCGCCTTCACCAGGTTTAGCTCCCTGTGCCATCTTAATCTGAATTTCTTTTGCACTTACAAGATACTGGCTTGTAACACCAAATCGTCCTGATGCAACCTGTTTGATTGCAGAACATCTGTTCAGGCCGTCTGCTCCGACTTCAAGTCTTTCAAGACTTTCTCCACCTTCACCACTATTTGATTTACCATGAAGTGTATTCATTGCAATTGCAAGAGCCTCATGTGCTTCCTGTGAAATCGAGCCATATGACATGGCACCTGTCTTAAATCTTGTAACAATTGAATCAACACTCTCAACCTCGTCAATCGGTATACCCTTCTGAGGATAGTTGATTTTTATCAGGCTTCTCAATGTTCCCTTATAATGTTCTTCATTAACAAGTTCTGTATATTGTTTGAACAGATTGTAATCGCCTGTTCTTGTCGACTGTTGCAGAAGATGTATTGTTTGTGGATTATAAAGATGTGCGCTTCCACCGCTTCTCATCTTATGCTCACCGTAGTTATCAAGTGTATCATCAACTTCAAGTCCTAACGGATCAAATGCTTTTGAATGAAGCAAATCTATCTGTTTTTCAATATCTTTCATTGTAATACCACCAACACGGCTTACTGTGTTAGTGAAATATTTATCGATAATTTCTTTACCGATACCAATTGCCTCAAAAATCTGGGCACCCTGATATGACTGGATTGTAGAAATACCCATCTTAGAAGCAATTTTTACAATACCATGCAATACAGCATTATTAAAATCATCAACCGCTGCATAGTAATCTTTGTCAAGACGATGCTCATTGATTAAATCACGGACTGTCTCCTGTGCAAGATATGGGTTAATTGCACTTGCACCAAATCCGAGAAGTGTTGCAAAATGATGTACATTTCTTGGTTCACCGCTCTCTAATATAACTGCAACCGATGTTCTTCTCTTTGTATTAATCAAATGCTGCTGCAATGCTGCAACTGCAAGCAGTGATGGAATTGCAACATGGTTATCATCAACACCTCTGTCTGACAAAATAAGAATGTTGGCGCCATCTCTGTATGCTCTGTCAACTTCTAAGAACAAATGATTTATTGCTTTTTCAAGCTTTGTATTCTTATAATAAGTAATAGGAATAACTTCTACTTTAAATCCTTTTACTTTCATATTCTTAATCTTTAAAAGGTCTGTATTAGTAAGAATAGGGTCTTCTATTTTTAACATATTGCAGTTATCTGCTTTTTCTTTAAGAAGGTTTCCGTCTGTACCTATATATATCTGTGTAGATGTTACTACTTCCTCTCTGATTGCATCGATAGGCGGGTTTGTAACCTGTGCAAATAACTGTTTAAAATAGTTAAACAAAGGCTGTGGCTTATCAGATAATACTGCAAGCGGTGAATCTATACCCATTGCCGCAATACTTTCTGTACCATTCTGTGCCATTGGAAGAATTGCATTGATATCTTCAACTGTATATCCGAATGCTTTCTGTAGTCTGTGCAATTCTTTTTTATCAAATTCTTCAACACGGACATTTGGAATCTTTAATTCTTTTAAAGTTACAAGATTTCTGTCAAGCCATTCACCGTATGGCTGGCGGCTTGCATACTCTTCTTTTAACTCATCATCATCTATTACGCGTCCTTTAACAGTATCAACAAGAAGCATTTTACCAGGTCGAAGTCTGTCTTTTGTAACAATCTTAGTAGGGTCAATATCAAGAACACCTACCTCAGATGAAAGAATAAGATAATCATCATCTGTTACATAATATCTTGAAGGTCTTAATCCGTTACGGTCAAGAATTGCACCCATAACATCACCGTCACTAAAAAGGATTGATGCAGGTCCGTCCCACGGTTCCATCATTGTTGCATAATACTGATAAAAATCTCTTCTCTTCTGTGAAATTGTATGATTATTAGCCCACGGTTCAGGAATTGTTATCATAACAGCAAGTGGAAGTTCCATGCCGCTCATCATCAGAAATTCCAATGTATTGTCAAGCATTGCCGAGTCAGAACCGCTTGCATTGATTACGGGAAGAATCTTATACATGTCATGCTCTAAAAATTCTGAATCCATTGCTTCTTCTCTGGCAAGCATCTTATCTGCATTACCTCTGATAGTATTAATCTCACCATTATGTACAATGATTCTGTTCGGATGGGCTCTCTCCCAGCTCGGATTAGTATTTGTACTAAAACGGGAATGTACAGTTGCTATGGCAGATTCATAATCAGTATCCTGTAAATCATCAAAGAATAATCTCAACTGTCCTACAAGAAACATGCCTTTGTAAACAATAGTTCTGCTTGAACATGAAACAACATATGTATCTTCATTAGACTGTTCAAACACTCTTCTTGCAACATAGAGCTTACGGTCAAACTCAAGCCCCTTGGCAATGTTCTTAGGCTTTTCAATAAATACCTGCTGGATATTAGGCATCTTCTCCAAAGCCTTATGTCCTAACACACCCGGTTTAATCGGAACCTCTCTCCAGCCTAAAAACTTAAGCCCTTCTTTTTCAAGAATTGTCTCAAACATTTTCTTAGCCTGATTACGCTTAAGTTCGTCCTGTGGGAAGAAAAACATGCCGACACCATATTCCCTCTCTTCACCAAGTTCAATTCCAAGCTCATCAGCAACTTTCTTAAAGAACTTATGTGAAATCTGAAGAAGAATACCAACACCGTCACCGGTCTTTCCTTCAGCATCCTTACCGGCTCTATGCTCTAAATTTTCAACAATCTTAAGTGCATTCTCAACTGTGTCATGAGTCTTGATACCTTTAATATTAACTACAGCACCAATACCACAGTTATCATGTTCAAATTCAGGTTCATATAAACCTGTTGTTTTCTGATTTTGATTTACCATCTGAACATTCCTCTCTTCAATATTTTTTGTGCATTTCATTCACTGTTTTACAATATACAACATTATTTTTTATTTGTAAATAGTTTTTGCAAATATTTTTCATTTAAATTGTCTGATAGTTTATTTATTTCATATTTTACATGCTATTGTCTGATAATTCAAAGCTTTATATTTGTATTGTATATACATAATAATTACTTTACGCACAATTCAGTCCGTTATTGTATGTCTATTGCATTCATTTGTTTTTATCACAAATACATCCACTTTAATTTATTTACTTATTTCTGAGTATTTCTAATCATTTTTGAGTATTTTTTGTTTTTCCAAATCTGATGATTTTTTATAAAAGGTGTGCTATACTTATATCATGTCTCAATAAGGCTGCAAAAAAATCAATCAAATAATCAAACTAAATATAAGGAGTTAATGCAATGAATAAAAACGAAGTAGCTGAACTAAAAAAAAGGCTGACTAAAAACCAATGTACATTTACAAAAATGTGCGGCTGCTATGTTGATTCTGATAAAAACAGAATTGTAGATATAAATGAGACTTTTCTCAACCTCGATGAAGACGAATTCCATAAATATCTTGATATTGCAAAAAAGACTTTATCAGGAACTCTCGGAAATAATCTTCTTAATCTCGATTACGAATTAAGTGAGGAAGAGCCTGGTGGAAAACAGCAGTTTCTTATGGCTTTAAGGGAAAGCAAATTAAAGAACACCGACTTGCTCGAGCGCTTTTATGAACTTATAATCGATACATATGACCAGCCGGGCAATTATCTTATACTGATTTTCCACGATGCATACGATGTAATTAAAAAGACAACTGACAACGATGAATTAGATGAATCAGAAGAAGTTTATGAATATCTCCTCTGTGCTGTATGCCCTGTCATTTTATCAAAACCGGCTCTTGGTTACAGAGAAGACGAACACCGAATCGGTTCAAGAATAAGAGACTGGATTGTGGGTGCTCCTGAAAGCGGCTTTTTATTCCCTGCATTTAATGACAGAAGCACAGACATACATTCTCTTCTGTTCTATACTAAAGACACTAAAGAACCTCATATTGAATTTATGGAAGATATTCTCGGCTGCGGCGCAAAACCAACAGCTACAATTGAGCGTCAGAACTTTGATAACATAATCCAAAGCGGTCTTGGCGCACAGACAAGTGATAATGAACTTATGTATATGGACATCCAGCTTGGACTCAACGATATGATTACAGAACAGGTAGAAGTCTTTGAGACTGACAGCGATAATTACATATTTGATGATGTCCAGCTTGACACCCTAATGAAAGACTGTAATGTTCCGGAAGAAAGTGCAGACAAAATCAAATATGCCTACAAAGAAGTTTTTGAAAAAGACGCACCTGTAGCCGCACATTTAATCGACCAGCGTTCACTTAAAAACACCGCCGCAAAGAAAGAGAAAATGGAGCTTGTAAAACAGGTTGCTGCACTCAATAAACAGATAGATGAAAACTTCTCAGAAGACATGGAAATGATTCCGGCAGTAAAAAACAAAAATATAATCTTAAAAGTAAGACCTGAAAAAGCTGCTGAAATCACTTTAGAAGAAATAAACGGTCACAAATGCGTTGTAATACCGTTAGAAGAAGATGAAGAGCTTATTTTAAACGAAGAGTAAGGCATTTTATAATAATCAAAAAATAGTATTAAAAACACACTTTTAAGTATCAAAAAAGCTGTGGTAAACTTATTTTTCAGATGGTACTATGAGGCGGCCGGCACTTAAGCTCAGGGTAAGCCTTCCGGTAAAGCCCTGTGCTTAGTACCGCTGCCTGACGAATGTAGCGCAAGCGTACCTTCGTAAAATAAGTTTATCCACAGCCTGTTTAATTTTTTAATCTTTTTCTTTAATATGATTTTTCTTTTAAATTATTATGATGCCTACGGACTGCTCCGCACTATGTGCTCCCACACTCCTACCCAATATTCGCATATCATGGGATTAACATCCCACTTTTATGCTCATATCGGGGCGGGTCACAAAGTCTTTC
>CAJJNI010000042.1 GCA_905193085.1 uncultured Lachnospiraceae bacterium
GGATTTATTAAGATGAAAGAAAAAGTTATTTTAGCTTACTCAGGCGGTCTTGATACTACTGCTATCATTCCGTGGTTACAGGAAAATTATGATTATGATGTTGTATGTGTATGCGCAAATGTAGGACAGGGAAACGAATTAGACGGTCTTGAAGAACGCGCTAAACTTTCAGGTGCAACAAAACTTTATATTGAAGATTTAACTGATGAATTTGTTGATGATTATGTTATTCCAACAGTTCAGGCTAACGCAGTATATGAATATAAATATTTGCTTGGTACTTCTTTTGCAAGACCTGTTATCGCAAAGAGACTTGTTGAAATTGCAAGAAAAGAAGGCGCTGTTGCAATCTGCCATGGTGCTACAGGTAAAGGTAATGACCAGGTTCGTTTCGAACTTACAATCAAAGCTTTAGCTCCAGACCTTAAAATTATTGCTCCATGGAGATGCAATGATACATGGAACATGCAGTCACGTGAAGACGAAATTGAATATTGTAAGAAACATGGTATTGATTTACCATTCTCAGCAGATAACAGCTACAGCCGTGACAGAAACTTATGGCACATCAGCCATGAAGGCTTAGAGCTTGAAGACCCTGCAAATGAGCCAAACTATGACCACCTCTTAGTTCTTGGTACAACACCTGAGAAAGCACCTGAAGAAGGTGAATATGTTACAATGACATTCGAAAAAGGTGTACCAAAGACACTTAACGGTGAAGCAATGAAAGCATCTGACATTATCCGTAAGTTAAATGAACTCGGTGGAAAACATGGTATCGGTATCGTTGATATTGTTGAAAACCGTGTTGTTGGCATGAAATCACGTGGTGTTTATGAAACACCTGGCGGAACAATTCTCTTAGAAGCACACAAACAGCTTGAAGAGTTAATTTTAGACCGTGACACATTAGCATACAAACAGCTTGTAGGTCATAAATTTGCAGACCTTGTTTATGAAGGAAAATGGTTCACACCACTTCGTGAAGCACTTCAGGCATTTGTTGAATCTACTCAGGAGAGAGTAACAGGTGAAGTTAAATTCAAGCTTTACAAAGGCAACATCATCAAAGCCGGAACAACTTCTCCATATTCACTTTACAGTGAAACTCTTGCAAGCTTTACAACAGGTGAATTATATGACCACCATGATGCAGAAGGCTTTATAAACCTCTTCGGTCTTTCAATGAAAGTCCGTGCAATGCTTGATGCAAAAAGAGATAAATAATATTTAATTTTATTTTTTTAGAAAGGTTAAGACAAAGGTGCTGATTGGAATTTTTCAAAAATTGAGGTTAACACCGTTTGTCCGTAAATATAGATATGATTAGTGCAAATAATGTAACTCTCAGAATTGGAAAAAAAGCTTTATTTGAAGATGTAAACATTAAATTCACAGAAGGAAACTGCTACGGTCTTATCGGTGCAAACGGTGCCGGTAAATCTACATTTCTTAAGATTTTATCAGGTGAACTTGAGCCAAGTAAAGGTGATGTAACAATGGGTCCTAATGAAAGACTTTCATTTTTACAGCAGGACCACTTCAAATATGATGCATATCCTGTACTTGACACTGTAATTATGGGTAATGCCCGCCTTTATGAAATAATGAAGGAAAAAGATGCCCTTTATGCAAAAGAAGATTTTACAGATGAAGATGGTATCAAAGCAAGTGAGCTTGAAGCTGAATTTGCAACTATGGACGGCTGGGAAGCTGAAACTAATGCAGCCATGATTTTAAATGGTCTTGGAATTGATACTTCTATCCATTACTCAATGATGGCTGATTTAAACGGTAATGAAAAAGTCAAAGTTTTACTTGCACAGGCTCTTTTTGGAAACCCTGACATTCTTCTTCTCGATGAGCCTACCAACCACCTTGATTTAGACGCAATCGCATGGCTTGAAGAATTTCTTATCAACTTTGAAAATACTGTAATTGTCGTTTCCCACGACAGATATTTCTTAAATAAAGTATGTACTCACATTGCAGATATTGATTATGCCAAAATCCAGTTATACACAGGTAACTATGATTTCTGGTATGAGTCAAGCCAGCTTCTTATTAAACAGATGAAAGAAGCCAACAAAAAGAAAGAAGAAAAAATCAAAGAATTACAGGACTTCATTTCAAGATTCAGCGCCAATGCTTCAAAATCAAAACAGGCTACTTCAAGAAAAAGAGCTCTTGAAAAAATTCAGCTTGATGACATCAGACCTTCAAGCCGTAAATATCCTTATATTGATTTTAAACCAAACAGAGAGATTGGTAACGAGGTATTAACTGTTGAGAATCTTTCAAAGACAATTGACGGTGTTAAAGTATTAGATAATATTTCTTTCATACTCGGAAGAGAAGACAAAGTCGCTTTCGTAGGAAGCAACGAGCTTGCAATTACTACACTCTTTAAAATTCTTGCCGGCGAAATGGAACCTGACGAAGGAAATTATAAATGGGGTGTAACGACAAGCCAGTCTTATTTCCCTAAAGATAATACAGAAATTTTTGACTGTGATGATACAATCGTTGACTGGCTTATGCCATTTTCTCCTGAAAAGGACGCAACATATGTTCGTGGTTTCTTAGGCAGAATGTTATTTGCCGGTGATGATGGTGTAAAGAAAGTTAAAGTTCTCTCAGGTGGAGAAAAAGTCCGCGTTTTATTATCCAAAATGATGATTTTAGGTTCAAATGTTCTTATGCTTGATGAACCTACAAACCACCTTGATATGGAATCAATTACAGCACTCAACAACGGACTTATCAAATTCCCTGGTGTTATTTTATTCTCATCACACGACCATCAGTTCGTACAAACTACAGCTAACCGTATAATGGAAATTGTTCCAAGCGGTGCTTTAATTGATAAGATGACAACTTACGATGAATATCTTGAAAGTGACGAGATGGCAAGAAAACGCCAGTCACTTTATGAAGCCGCAAAAGAAGATGAAACTTCAGAAGAAAATTAAATCAGCAATCAGGAGGACTTAATTATGAATGGAATTCTTGTATACGCAAACAAAAAAGGCCATGCAAAAAAAACTGCCACTACTATGTCAAAAATGCTTAATCTGCCTGTATATTCAGTAGATGAGACACCTGACTTATCAGAAGTTGACTGTCTGTGTCTTGTAGGCGAATTAAAAAACGGCGAGACTATGCCTGAAATGGTATCTTATGTAAGCAAACTACCGTCCGGTGCTGTTAAAATGGCCGCTATCATCACATGCAGCGCTCATACAGATTCCAGCCAGACTATGCTGAAAACTCTTTTATCACAGAAAAATATCGAGGTAAATGGGGAAAGTGTATGTATGTCACAGGAACTCTTAATTTTCGGTCTTGGACACCCTAACAAATCAGATTTTGAAAGATGCGCCCGCTATTTAAAAGGTGTTCTTGGTATTCCTATCTATGGCTAAAATACAAAAATGATGTTTGGGTCAAAAGTCCCAAATTATTAAAAATCCAATGGTAATAAAAAAGATTATCCGATAGAAAACTTATTTATAAGCTCCTATGGATAATCTTTTTTATAAATATGCACGGTCTATTTCTACAACTGTATAATAATTTTCTCCCAATAATTCTTTTACACCTATTGAAATTTCATTTTTCAATTCTTCATCTGTCATACGGAACTTACACGGTACAACCGTATCAAAAATAAGGTTCGTATGTGTAGCACCAACAACCATTCTGAAATCATGAATTGACAGATTTTTATCTATAAGCCTTACGATAGCCATCACTTCACTTTTAACCTTATTTACTTTCTCATCCTTAGTAACGATAGGGTCCATATGAATCGTAGCCACACAGCCTAATTTTCGTCTTAAATCATGTTCTATATTGTCTATGACATCGTGTATCTCAATAATTTCTGAATCCGCTGACACTTCCGCATGAAGAGAAATCATCTTACGCCCCGGACCATAATCATGAACAATTAAATCATGAATACCACACACTTCATCATGACTTAATACAATATCGTAAATTTTACGGACAAATTCTTTATCAGGTCTTTGTCCGAGCAATGGACCTATTGTCTCTTTCATTGCTCCAATTCCCGCATACAAAATAAATAATCCAACCAAAACACCGCAATATCCGTCTATATGTAAATCAGTGTAATAACCGACAATTGTACTGACAAATACTGCACTTGTAGCAACCGTATCTCCCATACTGTCAATTGATGTTGCCATCATTGCCGCTGAATTAATTTTGCTACCGATTTTTCTATTGTAAAATGCCATATATGCTTTTACAAACACAGATACTACAAGTATTATAACAATAAGGACAGAACAGGTTGTCTCTTCCGGATGAATTATTTTTGAAATGGAATCCCTTATAAGTTCATAAGCCATCAAAAGTATAATAACCGATACTGCAAGACCTGATATATACTCGATTCTTCCATGTCCAAACGGATGCTCTGTATCGGGTTTTTGTCCGGCAAGCTTTAACCCGACCAGTGTGATAACTGAAGAACCTGCATCAGAAAGATTATTAAATGCATCTGCTACAATTGCAATTGAATTACTTATTGTACCGGCAATAAATTTTCCGGCAAAAAGGCACAGATTAAGAAAAATACCGACACAACTACATAATATGCCATATTCCTGACGAATTATACTGTCATCTTTGCTTTTTACAAAGTATTTTGCCAACCAAGTTACCATATAAAATTATACCCTCTCCATACAACTTCTGTTTTTACAAACAACTTCCACTGTAAACAAAATGAGATTATTTTCGTGCATTTGCTCAGTTATAGTTATTAACTTAACATTTTTACTATCTTAAAACAAATAAAAGTGAACTTAAAAATATAATTACTGCACACACAATACAAAGTACAGCAGCGACCTTACGCGTCTTATATAACTGCATTGCCTGAATAAGCAGCAAAAGTCCCAGCAGCGGCACACAGATATTTGATGCCTTATCATAAATACCTGACATCTGCAAAACAGCAAATATGACAATTATAAATGACAGGCACAGACTGATTATTGTTATTCTTTTTTCCTGAGGTGATTTTTCGTCCCAATCCGGGTTAGATTTTATATTCATTTGTGATTTCTCCTCATGCATATTTAAACTTTGCAAACAAAATAAGATTATTTTTGTACATTTTTCTACATTTACACATTCATGTAATTAATTTAAAACTGTAAACAATTAAATTTCAAATATGTTTTATTTTTTCATAAATGCATTAATAGGGTTAATATTTTTTGCCATTTCTACAATTGTATTCTCTTCACTTCTGATATATGTCTCAAGCACAGCTATTTCTTCTTCTGAAAAGCCTTTATTATATATTATTTTTTTATCTGGCAGTGTTGCCTCTGCAATCTTATCATCTTCTGCAAACTGGACATAAATATGCTTTTGACCATTCTTTTTAACAACTGATGACACTGACATTTTTACATTTTCACCCATATTACCATTCCTTTGTTACTGCTGTTCATTCATTTTTGCAAGCTTGGCATTCTGGTCCGCAATCATACATGCATCTAATATTTCCTGTATATCACCATTCATAATCTTATCTAATTTGTACAAAGTAAGATTAATTCTGTGGTCTGTAACACGCCCCTGTGGGAAATTGTATGTTCTGATTTTTTCTGAACGGTCACCTGTACCAATCTGGCTTCTTCTTGCTGCTGATTCTGCGTCCTGCTGCTTTTGCAGTTCCAAATCATACAACTTAGTACGCAAAAGTGCGAATGCCTTTGCCTTATTCTGAAGCTGTGACTTTTCTGTCTGGCTGTATATAACTATACCTGTAGGATAATGTGTAAGTCGTACAGCGGAATCTGTTGTATTTACACACTGTCCACCATTTCCTGATGCTCTCATGACATCAATTCTTATATCTTTTTCATCAATCTGTACATCAACCTCTTCTGCTTCTGGCATTACTGCAACTGTTATTGTTGAAGTATGGATTCTTCCGGCAGATTCTGTCTCAGGTACTCTCTGTACACGATGTACTCCTGATTCATATTTCATTTTAGAATAAGCATTTGCACCTTTAATCATAAAGTTTACTGATTTCATACCGCCAATGCCAATTTCTTCTACTTCCATTGTCTCTACTTTCCATCTCTGGCTCTCAGCATAATGAACATACATTCGATAAATCTCTGCTGCAAATAATGCAGCCTCGTCACCGCCTGCACCTGCACGAATTTCGACAATTACATTCTTATCATCATTAGGGTCTTTTGGAAGAAGCAAAATCTTTAACTCTTTTTCTAACTCGTCTATTCTTGCTTTTGACTCATTCATTTCTTCTTTGGCAAGCTCGCGCATTTCTTCATCGCTTTCTTCCTCTAAAATAGCGAGACTATCTTCAACAGACTGTTTACATTTCTTGTATTCTGTATACGCATCTACGATAGGCTGTAAATCATTCTGTTCCTTCATAAGCTTACGGAATCTTTCCTGGTTATTGACTACTGTAGGTTCATTAAGTTCACTTAAAATCTCCTCAAAACGAATAAGCAAATCTTCTAATTTATCAAACATATTATTTTCCTCCAATTACAATTCTGTTAAGACCGGACATATCTTTTAAAACCTGTATATCCTTAAAATGTGCTGTCTTTAACATATTGGTTATATCATCAGCCTGATTGAAGCCGATTTCAAAAATCACTTTTCCATCAGGCTTTAAATATTTATTACTTTCTTCTATTATTTTTCTATAAAAAAACAAACCATCTTCTTTTCCGTCTAAAGCAAGCTTTGGTTCGTAATCTTTAACTTCACTCATAAGTAAATCAATTTCCGCAGTTTCTATATAAGGCGGATTTGAAATAATTAAATCATACCGCTTATTACTTAGTGCAGCAAACAAATCTGACTTATAGAATGTTACATCAGCATTTAAATCTGCCGCATTCCTCCTTGCAATATGAAGCGCAGCATCAGATATATCAACCGCATCTACATCACAATCTGTATTTCTCAATTTAAAAGAAATCGCTATACAGCCTGAACCGGTACACATATCACAAACATTATAATTCCCGGATTTTTGTTTATTTACAAGCTTCTCAGCCTCTAAAACAAGAAGTTCTGTCTCCGGTCTTGGCACAAGCACCGACTCATCAACATAGAAATCATATTGCAGAAAAGACTGGACATTAGTTATGTACTGCAGTGGATAATGTGATGCTCTTTTATTTATTACTTCAATATATTTTTCAGACTGATTATTATCAACTTCTTTATCAGGATATAAAAAATACTGTGTTCTGTTAATGCCCGTAATATATTCAAATAAATTCCATGCATCAATCCCGGCCTCACCAATGCCGTTTTTTTCTAATATATCACACCCATATTTAAGAGTCTCTTTTATTGTCATATTGTACCTCTTAACCGTGCATTTATCAACTGTTAATGAAAAAACAGTTGTTATCCATGCAGTCTAATCTGTATTTTCTTTCTTTTTATCAGGGAAATTCTCTGCCTGATATTCTTTCCAGTCAAAAACTGCTTCTACAGATGCTATTGCTACTTCTATCATATCATCATCCGGCTCTCTTGTAGTAAGATTCTGAAGCCATAATCCCGGCTTACTCAAAATATCAACAAATTTATTATCTGAATTTCCGGCAAGCTTTATAAATTCATATGAAACTCCGGCAATAATCGGTATGACAACAAGTCTTAAGACAAGCCTTAACACCCTGTCTTCTACATTTATAAACATTAGAAAAATAATACTTATAACCATTACTATAAGTAAAAAGCTGGTTCCGCATCTCTTATGCTGTTTAGATGACTTTCTTACATTTTCCACATTCAAATCCAGACCATGTTCAATACAATTGATACATTTATGTTCAGCACCATGATACATAAATACTCTTTTTATGTCTTCCATAAACGATATAAGTGCAACATAACCAATGAATATTAAAATTCTCACAATACCTTCAATAGTTGCAATTATAAAATAATTAGTTGTCCAAAATGACCTTATAAGCTCAGCTATTAAAAACGGAAGTCCACAAAATAAAACCAATGCCAGAATAACAGCAATTACTATAGTAAAGCCCATTACCACATTTTCAGCTTTATCTTTAAAAACCTTCTCAATCCAGCTTTTGTTACCAGCACTGTTTTCTGAATCTTCCTCATCTTCAAAAAACTCTGCAGAATAACTTAAACATTTCATACCAACAACGAGCGAATCTATAAAATTAAAAATTCCTCTGATGAACGGAATTTTTTTAATCTTTTTCATAATTTCTGAAGTAGAACAATTAGTTACTTCAACTTCAATCTCTTTATTTGGCTTTCTCACTGCCACGGCATATCTGTCCTGATTTCTCATCATGACACCTTCCATGACTGCCTGTCCACCTATATTTGATGATTTCAAAATATCACCCCTTTATGTCCTGTGTCATTTGTTACTTACATTAATTCATATATGTTTACTTATATATAAATCAGCCACTATATTGATATATATTTGGTTTTATATAAAAAATTTCTCCTATATAGATAGATGAAAAAATAGGTTGAGATTAAAAACCTCAACCTTATCTTGCTTACTATTATTTGTCCTGGCTAATGCCATATTTACGATTGAATTTATCAATTCGTCCACGAGCTGCAGCACTCTTCTGCTGACCTGTGTAGAATGAATGACATTTAGAACAGATTTCCACATGAATTTCCGGCTTTGTTGAACCTGTTACAAATGTGTTACCACAGTTGCAAGTTACAGTTGCCTGATAATATTCTGGATGTATTCCTTCTCTCATGATTTTCACCTCTTTACAGCTTTTTTCCTATTCACAAAAAGCACTTTAATGCTTTTTTGTTTTCTTACAAACAGCTATATCATTATAGCATGTACAACAATAAATTGTCAACTACTTTTTACAGACTTCTTCTCTTTCTTATTCCATCTATAAATTCTTTGTTATTTTTCGTTCTTACAAATAATTCTATTACTTTTTCAACCGATTCGTCCTGCCTTGAACTGTTAAGATTTCTTCTGACAATTTCCATTGCCTCAAGCTCTGCACGGTTAAGAAGCAAATCTTCCCTTCTTGTTCCGGACTTCACTATATCAATTGCAGGGAAAATTCTCTTTTCTGATAATTTTCTGTCTAATACAAGCTCCATATTTCCGGTTCCTTTAAATTCTTCGTAAACAACATCATCCATTTTACTTCCTGTATCTACCAATGCTGTTGCAAGAACAGTAAGTGAACCTCCATTTCTCATATTTCTTGCTGCACCAAAGAATTTCTTTGGCATATGAAGTGCAGCCGGGTCAAGACCACCTGAAAGTGTTCTTCCACTCGGTGGGACTGTCAGATTATAAGCTCTTGTAAGTCTTGTAATACTGTCTAAAAGAACTATAACATCTTTTCTCATTTCTACAAGACGCTTACATCTTTCTAAAACCATTTCCGATACACGCTTATGATGCTCAGGAAGTTCATCAAATGTCGAATATATTACTTCTACATTATTTCCAACTATTGATTCCTTAATATCCGTAACTTCTTCCGGTCTTTCATCAATCAGTAAAATAATCATATGCATCTCCGGATTATTTTTTAGAATTGATTTTGCAATACTTTTAAGCAATGTTGTCTTTCCTGCTTTTGGCTGGGATACTATCATACCTCTTTGTCCTTTTCCTATTGGAGAAACCAAATCAAGTATTCTCATTGCCCTGTCTTCTTTTTCTGTTTCGAGCCTTAATCTCTCATCAGGAAAAATCGGCACCATATCCTCAAAAGCTATTGTGTTCTGCATCTTATCTAATGGCATGCCATTAATAGTCTTTACATATAATAAAGCACTAAATTTCTCTGTAGGTGATTTAATTTTCTTATTACCTACAATTATATCGCCTGTTCGCAGAGTAAATCTTCTAATCTGCATTGGTGAAACATACACATCACCCTCTCCCGGAAGATAATTGTCACATCTGATAAAACCATAGCCTTCTGGCATTACCTCTAATATGCCATTAGCCACTTCACCACTATCAAGGCTGTTTTGTGTATTGCCATTGTTATTCTGCACATTACCACTATTTTGCGTATTACTATTATTCTGTGTATTGCTGTCCTGTGAAGAATTAACAGTTTCTATATTGCTACTTCTGCTGACAGCCTCTTTTTTCTGTTCATCACTGTTTTTTTCTTCATTTTCAAACAAATCCAGAAGAACTTTTATTAATTCAGCTTTCTTTAAAGTTGATATATTTTTCAAACCTTTACTTTTAGCAATTTCTTTTAAAGCACTAACTGGTAGTGATTCTAATTTTTCTTTCATAAAATTATCCTCGTCAAGCAGATATTCAAAATCCGCTCCGCTGCTTGTTTAACCGAAGTTGTTCCGTAATTATTGCTCTTTTGCAATCCAAACCTGAACATTATCGGATTCGGCTAAATCAGGGTTAACATTTACATGTAAAAAGGATTTTTGCATAGAGAAATCTACTCTATCTATCAAAAATCCCTTTTATTAGATACTTTCTACACTTAGTTCTTATAAGAACAGTTATGTACTAATTTTCTGTTTTTTTCTTTCTTGCAATAACTACAGTTGAAGCTGCAGTAAATGCAATGAGTAACCAGACAGCTATATTTGATTCATCACCAGTCTTAGCTGCTTTATATGTTGAGCTCTTAGTTGTTGTCTTACTGCTTCCTGAAGATGAAGCACCACCATTTGAGCTATAGTAAACCTGATTCTCAACTATTCCAGGAGTAGCTGTTGCATCAGAACCACTCTGATTGTCTGAATTTACATTACTGCCTGAATTATTTCCATCTGAAGCGGAATTTATATTATCATTTCCAGTTGATGAATTATTATTTCCACCATTATTGCTAGGTTTATTTGTATTAGTTATACTATTTCCACCTGTTGGAGCTGCAGAACCTGAAGGTGCCTGTGTTTTATTACTATCAGGTGTCTTTGTAACTGAAGGTATGATACTTGATACAGGCGGTGTTGTAACTGAAGGTGTAATACTTGAAATCGGCGGTGTTGTAATTACCGGGATATCAGTAACATTATTAGGTGTTGCTGTTATATCAATTATAGGAATTGTAGGTGTCGGTGTTGCATCTCCGCCTGGTGTTGCCGTCGTATTGTTATCCGGTGTCGGTGTCGTATCTCCCTTAATCTCAACTCTTACAGCATCACTTGCCAAAGAATTTTCTGTAGCCTTTACTCTTACATAGTATACGCCTTCTGACAATCCCTCTAACATATCAGACATAATAGGAAGCCATTCTTCGTTATCTTCTGCTCTGTATTCCATACTGGAATTAACACCAACTATCATTCCAGGTCTCTCAGCACTCGCTTTTACTGAAATAACATTCTGTGGCTGTGAAGCTTTGACTATTTCTATTGTCTGTATTTCTGAATCTGCCATAGGTAAAACATCATTTCCAGGTCTCTTTACCTGAATTCCATATTCAGGATTCAGTGCTTCTGCTGAAACAGATACTGATGAAACTTCAACAGCAGTCCAGCTTACACCACCATCAATTGAATACTGCATCAACTCATCCATATCACTGAGATTTAATGTAAGTGTAAGATAATTAAATGAAGCATCCGGTGTTGCAGCAATATAATCTGATTCATATTCTTCATCGCATCTTGAACATTTGTATAATGTATAACCTCTTGTAGTAGTTGTAGGTGGAATTACTTCCTGTACATAATCATGACCTAATGCACTTACTCTGTCATCAATATAAGTATTTCCGCAAGTGCTGCATACATATTCTGTATAACCATCATCTAAACATGTAGGAGCATGCACAGTTGATACATAACTGTGTCCAAAACCTTTATATGTAACATTTCTCTTTTCTTCTGCTAGACATACCTTACAAATCCACATATCATATCCGCCGTTTTCACATGTCTGTGCAACACTCTTCTCAGCGCTGTAAATATACTGATGTCCTCCAAAACTTGGAATTGTTTCCTGAATAGTTGCTTTATGACAATATTCACAGACATAAACATCAAGACCTTCACTTAAGCAGCTTGCAGGATATGACTGGCTCTCATCTTTAACATAACTGTGTTTATCAGTTGCATCAATTATATTATCATCATAATAATAATCACATCTTGTACACTGATGTCTTGTATACCCCTTTGTACTACATGTTGGTTCAACAACAGTAGCTACATAAGAATGGCCAAGAGGCTCTGTATATGTATCATTAAGTTCAGAACCACAAACTTTACATTCATGATGTGTATATCCGTTTTCTGTACATGTAGGGTCAATTATTGTATCTTCATATGTATGAGCTGCATATGGATAAATAATAGGATTACCATTCTCATCATTAACAGTCTGTGCCACTTTACATCTCTTACATGTTCTTACCATTCCACCATGAACAGTACATGTTGAAGCTACACTCACACCTGAAACACTGTCCCAGTCATGACCTAATGCTGTACCTGTAAGAGTCTCTATAAGTTCATAATCACATCTTGTACATGTTGTTATATGTACTTCATCTGTCGTACATGTTCTTGCAACAATCTTTGTCTGTGTATCATGACCTAATGCAGGCAAAGTTTCTGTAACCTCTCTTACTGCTGTACATCCTGAATTCATACATTCAGTTCTCACAGAACCTGGTTCTGTACATGTTGCCTCATGTACTACGCCTTCTTTCCAACGGTGTCCGATTGGTTTTGTCTCCCATGATTCCAAAACATCACCACATCTTTCACAAACATTGGCACTTACACCACTGACTTCACATGCAGCAGGAGTAAGAACTGTTTCCTTGTAACTGTGACCTAAAGCTGGTATAGTTACAACCTCAGGATTACCGCAGATACTACATGTATATCTTACTGTACCTTCCTCTGTACATGTTGCTTCTTTAATAACCTCTTCTTTTCCTCTGTCATGAACATGACCTACTTTACTTGTATGGATAGGAAAATTCTTGTTAACTACATATTCACTCTTATTATCATAACCCCATTCCAATATTCCTGAATATGCATCTGCCCATGTCGATACACCATCATTAAGTGCATCAAGAAGTGTCTTCTGACTTCCCAGTGTCCATTTTGAAGAATCAAGAGCAGATTCTTTAACAAGATATGTATAATTCTGATTATTAGCTACTGTACCAATATTCTTTGATGAGCCTACAAATGTTCCAGGATATGCAGAATATAATCCTGTTGTGTCGTCCTGAAGATAGAAACAGCTTTCAAAGCTGTTACCTTTTGAATTGTCACTTCCTGTTCCGGAAATACCACCAATCTGTGTATTACTGTTAGAAGTAACTTTTCCTGCATTGTAACATACTTTCAATGTAATATTCTTGCCATTTACAATACCACCTGCAAGATATGAACTGTCAACAGCACCTACATTGTAGCTGTTAATAATTTCAAGAAAACCATCACCTGTTGAACCGACAACACCAGCTGCAGCAACCGCATCTCCCTGTTCTGAACCTGCATCAACTTTAACTGATGAACGGTTAAAGCTGTTTACAATATAAACATATTTAGCTGCATAACCGATAAGTCCACCTGCTGCATACTTTGTAGAAGTTACTGTACTGTCATCTAACACACTACATTTTGAAAATGTACATTTAGCAGCTGATGTTCCCTCTGCAGTACCAACTAAACCACCAACATACTGATTACCGACTACACTTCCTTTAAATGAACAGTTAGATAAGCTTGTTGTACTTGCTCTTCCGACAACACCTCCAACATCAGTACCCTCTTTTTGTGTACCCTGTGAAATTGTACCTGTAACAGCAATATTGGAAATAGAAGAATCTGTCGTATCTCCAAATAATCCAATACCTGCTTTTGCCTTACATACATCCCCACCAATTGTAATTTTCATATTACTTATTGTATGGTTACCTCCATCAAAAACACCTGTAAATGGATTAGCAGATGTACCTATAGGCAGCCAGTCATAATTTGATAAATCAATATCTGCCTGAAGATTAACATAAACAGTCTGTCCTGAATACTTTCCAGCATTAACATTAACTGCAAACTGTGCTAAATCTTTTGCGGATGCAAGAATATAAGGATTACGGATTGTACCATTACTACTAGTATTACCACTGTACTTTGCATTATCTGTAGCTACGGGTATTGTACCATCCCAAATATCCGCAGCTTTTGTGAATTGCAAAATCCCCACCTGGTTTATTGACAAACCAATAATCAAACAGACACAAAGAAAGACTGCCATAAATTTAATCTTCTTTTTTGTCTTATCAAAAAGTTTCATTCTACTTCCTCCTTTATCTGATTTTTATCAAATACGCCCCTGGCATATCAGTTCACCGATATTTGAACATACTTAATATAAGATATTTAGCACACTTCAAATATCCATAATCTTGTATTTGATGATATTATAACAAACAATTAATAAAAAGTCAAAACTATTATTAAATATCTATAAATAAACATTTCATTCTGCCCGCTCATCACCGGCAAGTTTCAAAAATTCTCTTTCTGTAATTATAGGGATACCCAGTTCTTTAGCTTTTTTATTCTTTGACGAAGACGACTGATAATCATTATTAATAAGGTAGCTGGTATTTTTTGAAACAGAAGATACAACCTTACCGCCCCTGTCTTCTATATATTTCTTAACTTCATTTCTGTTAGCGAAAATTTCCACACTTCCGGTAACGACAAAATTCATATATTCAAAAATCTGCTCCGTAGTGTCTGTATCATTTTGTATTTTAAGTTCCAAAAGCAGTTTTTTTGCTTCTTCTGCCTTTTTCTCATCAGCAAAATAATTCACAAAACTATCCGCTATTACATGACCT
>CAJJNI010000043.1 GCA_905193085.1 uncultured Lachnospiraceae bacterium
GAACCAATGTCAAAGATTCTGAAAGAACTCCAGAATATAGGAATAGAGCTCAGACAGTAAACACTTCATCAGAAAGAAGGAAAAAGAATGACTAAGAAACAGGTGGCAGGTATCGCTGCCGCAGCCATTTTGTTTGTTGTATCCGGGTACACTAAAAAAGTAGTACAGGACAACTTACAGGAAAATATTGGTGATTTCTGGAATATAGAAGACAAAATATATAGTCTGAATGATGAAATCAAGGATTATCCTGAACAGGATTTTGTCGGTGTAATTAATATCAGCGGTACAATCCAGGATACAGGTTCATCAGATTTATTTACAACTGTTGAATATGACCATCAGGGAATTTTGGATTTTGTTGATGATATGATGAATAATAATTCAAATACCGGACTGTTTTTAAATATAGACAGTCCGGGAGGATATACATATGAGATAGTTGAATTGTATGATAAACTCATGGAATATAAGAAAACTACGAAAAGGCCTATATACGCATATTGCAATTCTTATTGCTGCTCAGGCGGTTACTATCTTGCGGCAACTGCCGATGAAATTTATGCAAATCAGGAGTCTGTCGTAGGTTCAATTGGCTGTATCATGACAAATTATGACTGCTCAGAGTTATACAGCAAGCTTGGAATAAAAGAGATAAATATAACGAGCGGAAAAAATAAAGCAATGGGTTCAACAGGAACTCCTATGACAGATGAACAGAAAGCAATTTATCAGTCAATCGTAGATGAAGCATATGAAAATTTTGTCGAAGCAGTATCAAAAGGCAGGAATATGGATAAGGAAGATGTCTATGCTGTGTCAGACGGAAGAATATACACTTCAAGCCAGGCAGAAGAAGCAGGTCTGGTAGATGGTATTTCTACATTTGACAAATTCAATGAATATATGTCTGATAAATTTGATGATGCGCAATATTATACATTTGGACAGGATCAGCAGAATATATATTCAATGCTTCTGGGTAAAATAGAAAATATGCTGCCTAAGTCAGATACACAGACAAACTTAGAGCTGCTAAATGAGTATAAGAATGGAGGTTTGATGTATTATGCAGACCTTAAATAATCAGAATGGTATTGAAAATAGCAGCAGCCAGCAGGACTGTGAATTTACTTATGCAGGTTTTCTGCCAAGACTTTTTGCTTATATAATTGATATTATAGTAATCGGCATTGCATCATTTTTTATAAAAAATATTGTGCTTGGAGGACTTGGCAGCGTATCGCTTTTCAGTACTCCGATTATATTTAAATATACATTTGCAGATATATTTTCATATCTGTTGAAAGTATTATATTTTATAATCTGTCTGTACTGTACGCAGACAACACTCGGCAAATATATATTTAAATTAAAAGTTGTAAGAAAAGATGGCACAAAGCTTTCGTTATTTAATGTAATATATCGAGAGACAATAGGAAGATTCTTAAGTTCTTTTTTGTGCGTTGGATATATACTGATTTTTATCGACAAAGAAAAGACAGCACTTCATGACAGACTGTGCGATTCAAGAGTTATATATGCGTGTAATGTTAAAAAGACAATTCTGATAACAAGACAGTATGCGCCGCCTGCCATGCCACATAATAATGCGTCAATTTCAAATGGCGGTAATGTACAGAATGCAGCCGGTTTCACAAACAATGCGGCAATGCCAAATGGCGGTAATGTACAGAATGCAGCTGGTTTCACAAACAATGCGTCAATGCCAGATGGCGGTAATGTACAGAATGCAGCCGGTTTCACAAACAATGCGGCAATGCCAGATGGTAATAATATGCAAAATGCTGATAATTCAGATGGAATTAGTAAAATGTCAGAAATGAATGCACAGGGCAGCATGCATAATAATACAGAAATTTAGAGGTAAATATAATGGAAATGAAATTATCCGATTTTAATTATAATCTTCCGGAAGAACTTATTGCACAGGACCCTCTTTTGCAGAGAGATTCATCAAGACTGCTTGTGCTTGATAAAAAAACAGGTGAGTATCAGCATAAGATATTTCATGATTTGCCACAGTTTTTAAAAAAAGGGGACTGCCTTGTACTTAATAATACGAAAGTAATTCCTGCCAGACTTTTAGGAAGCAGAGAGGGCAAAGAGGATAATATAGAAATTCTTCTGCTTAAGAGAAGAGAGGGCGATGTATGGGAGACTCTTGTAAGACCGGGGAAGAAATTAAAACCGGGGGTAAGAGTGTCTTTTGGTGACGGACTTCTTAAAGGTGAAATTACAGATATCGTAGAGGAAGGAAACCGTCTTGTTAAGTTTGAGTATGATGGCATATTTGAGGAAGTGCTTGATAAACTCGGTCAGATGCCGCTGCCTCCGTACATCAAACATAAATTGGAAGACAAAAACCGTTATCAGACAGTTTATGCAAAACATAATGGTTCAGCGGCAGCTCCGACAGCAGGACTTCATTTTACAAAAGAACTGTTAAAACAGATTGAAAATATGGGAGTAAAAATAGCATATGTTACTCTTCATGTCGGACTTGGAACATTCAGACCTGTCAAAGTAGATAATATTTTAGAACATCACATGCATTCAGAATTTTATATGATTGATAAAGAAAATGCAGATATAATCAATGAAGCTAAAAATGCCGGCGGCAGAATAATAAGTGTAGGCACTACAAGCTGCAGAACACTTGAAGCTGCATATGCTGATAATGGCTGCATAAAAGAATGCAGTGGCTGGACAGAAATATTCATCTATCCGGGATTTGAATTTAAAGTTATTGATGCATTAGTTACAAACTTCCATCTTCCTGAATCGACATTGCTTATGCTTGTCAGTGCGCTTGCAGGAAGAGAGAATATTTTAAATGCCTACGAAGAGGCAGTAAGACAGAAATACAGGTTCTTTTCATTTGGCGACGCTATGCTGATAATTTAAGTTATCCTCTTTAAAAATTAAGTAATAATTAAAAAAATTAAAAAAATGCAAACATATAATTGAACATAGTTTGATTATGTGTTATAATTATTGTAGTGTTATATTGCTGAGGAGGATGGGTATGCTTAAATTTATAGAAAACAGAAGAGCACAGCGTTTAGACATTGATATGTCTATTGCATTGTATGATATAAATTCAGAAAGTTCAGCGGACAGCGCAGAAACATTTCCGGTTGAAGTGGAGAATATTTCAATGACTGGAATTGGTTTTACAACTGACTGTTCTATTGATGTACATACTTTTTATAAAGCATGTCTGAATTTCCCTACAAAAGATTCCATGAATGTAATAATTGAAGTAGTAAGGTCACAGGATAAAGATAATGGTGAGCATATGTATGGTGGTTCATTTGTGGGAATAAGTGAAGCTGATAAGTTTAAGATTGAAGTTTTCCGTCTTTTTGAAGAAAACAGACGACAGGTAAAATAATAAAACAGCCGGTATAGATGCGTATTATATGCATTATACCGGCATTTTTTATGAGTGTTTAATTATAGAATAACCTTTATCTGTAAGTAGTGTTAAAGCTTTCGTATACTCTGATGAATTATAAAATTCAACATGGAGAACACCCTGTTCAAATTCTCTGTTATGTATAATTCCAATATTTTTAATACTAATCTGGTTTGCAGCAAGAAGTGTTGCAAATATTGCAATCGCACCTGTTTCATCTGCAATATCGCAGTACAAAGAATAAGATTCATGTGTATTTTGTCTTTGCTGTCCCAATGTGCTTCTGTATTCTCTTGCTTCATCAAAAAAGTCATATATTTTATCAGCGTCTTTTGTTTCGAATATTGTTTTGGCATTTTTTAATACATCAATGTATCTGTCAAGTACCTTACATACATTTTCCGAGTTGTTCATACATATTTGCTGCCACATAACAGGTGAGCTTGCTGAAATCCGGGTTGTATCTTTAAAGCCGCCCGCAGCAATTGTTTTCATTATCTGCTCATCATTATCGCTGTCTTTTACAAGATGAACAAGGCTTGCGGCAATTACATGAGGTGCATGGCTTATTGCTGATACATAGTAATCATGTTTTTTGTAATCAAGTATAAGCGGAATTGTTCCTATCTCTTTTGCAAACTGATAAAAATTATCAATCGCAGTTTTTGAAACAGTAGCAGATGGCGTTATAAGATAATATGCATTTTCAAGTAACCTGTCAGTGGCAGCTTCATAGCCTGTTTTTTCAGAGCCTGCCATAGGGTGTCCACCTATAAAATTATCTTCAAGACCAAGTTTTATTACTGTCTCATGAATTGATGTTTTGACACTGCCTACATCAGTGATTATGCAGTTTTTTTTCATATGCTTTGATATTAAGTCAAGATATGTTGAGTTATAATCTACCGGCATACAAAGAAATATATAGTCACATTCCTTGAAATTATCATTTATTTCATTGCAGACAACATCAATAATGCCTTCTGCTCTGGCAGCTTCCAAAACAGAGTGTGTGCGGTTATAAGCTATAATTCTTGTTGACGGGCTTATTCTTTTAACTGTTTTGGCGATAGAACCGCCTATAAGACCAAGACCGGCAAATCCAAGACATAAATTATTAAGATTCACGCTAATCGTCATCTCCTGTCATAAATATAATACTTTTACATTTTAAACCACTAAAGTGTTTTTGTCAACAAACAGTAAAGTATTTTTAATTGATTTTTATAAAAATAAGTAGTATAATAAACTGAATAATGTGTTTTCAGCAATACTGAACGGAGGCGCACTTAATGTCTAAGATTAAAGAGTTTATTAAAACACATAAAAAAATGTCGATAATTACATGTGTTGTCGTAGTTTTGCTAATAGTGGCAATTGTTGTAAGTTTTGTTATTATAGGACATAATGACAGGAAAGATAAAGATTCTGACAAGAAGACATCTTTTAAAGACTGGGATAATCTTATTGCCGATTTAGAGGAAGAACCGATTTCTGATTTAGATGAGAAATACAAAGAAAATTCAGATTCAACGGACAAGTCTTATAAGATTTCAATTAATAAGACACAGAATTATATAGTTATTTATGAAAAAGACAAAAATAACAAATATACTAAAGCTGTTAAAAGCATGATTTGCTCGACAGGTTTTGATACACCTGTCGGTACATTTACGACATCTGATAAATACACTTGGAAAATAGTTAACGGAAATGTATGGACACAGTATGCAACAAGAGTACAGGGAAACGTGCTCATACATTCAATGCCTTATTCAGATAAGGATAAAGCAACACTTATACCTGACTATTACAATCAGCTTGGAAGAACATTATCAACCGGTTCAATCAGGGTATCGGCAGGTGATGCACAGTGGATTATTAAGAATTGTAAAAAGGGTACTGTTGTTGATATTTATGAATCAGAAGACAGGCTTGAAGATATGCCTGTGGCAATTAAAGTTCCTGATGATGCAGGGTGGGATCCTACAGACCCTGACAGCGCCAATCCGTGGAAGAGTGTTGAGCTTGGTTTTGAAGGACTTGAAAATGTTATCAATGTTGAACGTGGAACCCAGTTTGATTATATGCAGGGGGTATCTGTTAAAGATACATGTGGCAATGATATTTCCTCACAGGTAAAAGTTACGACCGAAATGGATATTTTCAAGCCGGGAGTTTATATTGCAAAGTACGAAGTTTCCGATGCGACAGGCAAGACAGCCGAGCGTGAAGTTACATTCCAGGTTCAGGATACAATAGCACCAAAGCTTTGTGGTCTTAATGATACAATGTATTTTACAACGATAGCAGCAGTTACCAAGGAAAGCATACTTGATGGTGTAAAGGTGCTTGATAATAATCAGGTTATGGATTCTTCAATAGTGCAGGTCAATATTCCACCGCTTGTTGAAGGCGTTAATCAGGTGACTGTAACTGCGGCTGATGAATATCAGAATGTCATGACAACTACTATAAATGTAGTTATAGATTCAAACCCACCTGTGGTTGCACTTAAAGCAGGTATGGCTAAGACGATACCGCTTACCCAGGTTGTAGACAGAAGTTATGCAATATCAAGAATAGATGCAACTGACGATGGAAAGCCTGTTGAAGACTCACAGATTAGTGTAAATATTGTCCCTAAGCTTTGGGGATATAAGATTTACTATGAGGTATCTGACAAACAGGGAAATACAACTTCATTCCAGGACGAAGTAGATTATGTTGAGTATACAATTTCTGTTTCAGGAAAATTAAATGTTACAGATATTACAAATAAAGAACAGCTTCTTGAAGGGGTTGTAGTTAAAGCAGCCGATGGAAGTGTTGTTGGAAATAATAATATAAAATATACAGTTAATGAACTTGCAGGGAATAAGTATGAGATTACTTATTCATACAGCTATAGTTCGGCACTTGGAACTAAAACTGTAACTGCTAAGGATTCATTTACAATAAAGAGTGTTGCAACGCCTGTACCTACATCTACACCGGCATCGGCACCGACTGCAGAGCCAGTTAAAAGTGAAGCTCCTACAGTGGAGCCGCAGATAAGCAGTATACCTCCTGAGGACACACAGGTTCCGTAGGAAAATGCTTAATAATTATACAAATGCAACATATATTTAAGGAGGATTTTAATATGTCAGTGAGTTATAATCACGAAGTAATTGAAAAAAAGTGGCAGAAAGTATGGGATGATAACAAAGCTTTTGCTGCAACAGACGATTATCCAAAACCAAAATATTATGCTTTAGTAGAGTTCCCATATCCATCAGGACAGGGACTTCATGTTGGTCATCCAAGACCATATACAGCTTTAGATATAGTAGCAAGAAAGAGAAGAATGCAGGGTTACAATGTCCTTTATCCAATGGGCTGGGACGCATTCGGACTTCCTACTGAAAATTATGCAATCAAGAATAAAATTCACCCAAAAGAAGTAACTAAAAATAATGTTGCAAGATTTAAAAATCAGTTACATTCTTTAGGCTATTCTTTTGACTGGGACAGAGAAATTAACACAACGGACCCTGAATATTACAAATGGACACAGTGGATATTCCTTCAGTTATTTAAGAAAGGTCTTGCTTACAAGAAAGAAATGCCTATCAACTGGTGTACTTCATGTAAAGTAGGTCTTGCAAACGAAGAAGTTGTAAATGGTGTTTGTGAAAGATGCGGCTCTGAAGTAGTCCGTAAGGTAAAGAGTGAATGGATGCTAAAAATTACTGAATATGCAGACAAACTTATCGAAGGCCTTAATGATGTTGATTATATTGAGCGTGTTAAAGTATCGCAGAAGAACTGGATTGGACGTTCAAGAGGTGCAGAAGTAGATTTTTCAATCAAAGGAAAAGATGATAAATTAAGAATTTATACAACAAGATGTGATACATTATTTGGTGTTACTTATATGGTAGTATCTCCGGAACACCCTGTTATTGACAAATACAAAGATGAAATAAATAACTGGGATGAAATCAGTGCATACAGAGAACAGGCTGCCAAAAAATCAGATTTTGAAAGAGCTGAGCTTGCAAAAGACAAGACTGGTGTATGTATAGACGGGCTTAGTGCAATCAATCCTGTAAATGGAAAAGAAATTCCAATCTGGATATCAGATTATGTACTTATGTCATATGGAACAGGTGCTATCATGGCTGTTCCTGCACATGATGAAAGAGACTGGGAATTTGCTAAGAAATTTGGACTTCCGCTTATTCAGGTAGTTGCAAAAGATGGCGAAGAAGTTGATATTGAAGCTGCTGCATTTACAGATGTTGCAACAGGCGTTCTTATCAATTCAGACTTTTTAAATGGTCTTGAAGTTAAAGATGCAAAAGAAAAGATGATATCTTATCTTGAAGAAAAGAAAATCGGTACAGCTAAGACTAATTACAAATTAAGAGACTGGGTATTCTCACGTCAGCGTTACTGGGGAGAACCTATACCGATTGTAATTTGTGATGACTGCGGATATGTTCCGATTGATGAGAGTGAACTTCCATTAAGGCTTCCGGAGGTTGACAGTTATATGCCTACAGATAATGGTGAATCACCACTTGCTGCAATGACAGACTGGGTTAATACAACATGTCCATGCTGCGGCAAACCTGCTAAGAGAGAGACAGATACAATGCCTCAGTGGGCAGGTTCATCATGGTATTTCTTAAGATATACAGACCCTCATAACACAGAGGCACTTGCAAGTCCTGAAGCTTTAAAATACTGGCTTCCTGTTGACTGGTATAATGGCGGTATGGAGCATACAACACTTCATTTACTTTATTCGCGTTTCTGGCATAAGTTCCTCTATGACCAAAAAGTAGTTCCGACTCCTGAACCATATCAGAAGAGAACATCACATGGTATGATTCTCGGTGAAAATGGAGAAAAAATGTCAAAATCCCGTGGTAATGTAGTTAATCCGGACGATATTGTGGATGAATACGGTGCTGATACACTCCGTACTTATGAAATGTTTATCGGTGCATTTGATTTAAGTGCTTCATGGTCAGAAGATGGTGTAAAAGGCTGTCGTCGTTTCCTTGAAAGAGTATGGAAATTGCAGGATATGCTTAAAGATGACATGGAATACTCTAAAGACATGGAAGTTAAGATGCATCAGACAATTAAGAAAGTAAGCAGTGATTTTGAAAATCTTAAATATAACACAGCAATAGCCGCAATGATGGCACTTATAAATGATTTCTATAAGAAAAACAGTGTTACAAAGGGAGAATTTAAGACTTTACTTGCACTTCTTAATCCTGTAGCTCCTCATATTACAGAAGAGTTATGGCAGACAGCAGGCTTTGAAGGATATATATATCAGAGCAGATGGCCTGAATATGATGAAGCTAAGACTGTTGAATCAACAGTAGAGATAGCAGTTCAGATTAATGGAAAAACAAAGACAACAATCTCAATAGATAAAGAAGAAGCTAAAGAAGCTGTTCTTGCTAAAGCTAAAGAAGCAATTGCAGATAAACTCACAGGAAATATCGTTAAAGAAATTTATGTTCCTGGCAGAATTGTTAATATCGTACAGAAATAAGCCGGAAATATTTAAAACTACTATTGTAGAAAAAAGATAAGGAGAGCGATTGATTTGAAGAATGTTTATTACGGTGATATCGAAAAAAGTCCAAGAATTGCACAGTTAGTAGAACATTTATATGCTAAGATGCCGGTTATAGAAGCTGACCGTGCAGTTATCGTGACAGAATCCTACAAAGAAACAGAGAATGAACCTATTATTATTCGTCGTGCAAAAGCATTTGAGAAGATTTGTAAAGAACTTCCTATAACAATCAGACCTATGGAGCTTATTGTCGGAAGTAACTCAATTGCACCAAGAGGTTGTCAGGTTTTCCCTGAATATTCATTTTCATGGTTAGAAGATGAATTTGATACAGTTGAGACAAGAACTGCTGACCCGTTTTATATTGCTGATGAGACAAAGAAAGCTCTTCATGAGGCATATAAATACTGGAAAGGCAAAACTACAAGTGATTTGGCTACATCATATATGGCTCCTGAAACTTTGCTTGCAATTGAGCACAACATATTTACAACAGGAAACTATTTTTACAATGGTATCGGTCATTTTTGCGTAGATTATGGAAAAGTTTTAAGACTCGGATATGAAGGAATAAGAAAAGAAGCAGAAGAAGAGCTTGCAAAATGTAAGGTTGAAGATGCAGACTATGCAAAACGCTCACATTTTCTTCAGGCTGTTATTATTTCATGTAATGCTGCAATTACCTATGCCGGAAGATATGCGCTTCTCGCATTGGAAGAGGCAGAAAAATGCACTGATATCCAGAGAAAGAAAGAGCTTCTTAAAATTGCAGAAATTTGTGCAAAAGTTCCTGCAAAACCTGCAGAAAGTTTTTATGAAGCATGCCAGAGTTTCTGGTTTGTGCAGATGCTTTTACAGACAGAGTCAAGTGGTCATTCAATCTCACCAGGACGATTTGACCAGTACATGTATCCTTATTATGAAAAGGATTTAAATGAAGGAAAGATAACAAGAGAATTTGCACAGGAACTGATAGACTGTATATGGGTAAAATTAAATGACCTTAATAAAGTCCGTGATGCTGCATCAGCGGAAGGCTTTGCAGGCTACAGCCTTTTCCAGAACCTTATTGTAGGTGGACAAAACGAAGCTGGAGAAGATGTTACAAATGATTTATCATGTATGTGTATTGAAGCATCAATGCATGTTATGCTGCCGGCACCGTCATTATCAATCCGTGTATGGAATAAGACACCTGATGCCCTTCTTATAAAGGCTGCAGCACTTACAAGAACAGGTATCGGTCTTCCTGCTTACTACAATGATGAGGTAATTATACCTTCAATGTTAAGCATGGGAGTTACATTGGAAGATGCAAGAAACTACTGTATTATAGGCTGTGTTGAGCCACAGGCACCGGGTAAAACAGATGGCTGGCATGATGCTGCATTCTTTAACATGTGCCGTCCGCTTGAAATGGTATTCAGCAACGGTGTAGATAAAGGTGTCCAGATTGGCTTAAAGACTGGCAGAGTCGAAGATATGACAACTTTTGATGAGGTATATAATGCCTATAAAGAGCAGATGGAATACTTTATCAGGCTTCTTGTAAATTCAGATAATGCAATAGATATGGCACACAGAGAAAGATGTCCTCTTCCATTCCAGTCATGTATGATTGCTGATTGTATCAAAGATGGAAAAGCACTTCAGGAAGGTGGAGCACATTATAACTTTACAGGTCCTCAGGGATTTGGTATTGCAAATATGACAGATGCATTGTTTGCAATAAAGCAGCTTGTATTCGAACAGAAGAAATATACAATGGCCCAGTTTAAAGAGGCGCTTGAAGATAACTTTGGTAAAGGCCTCAGCCTTGATAAGGTCACAGAGCTTACATCATCAGTTGCAAAAAATCTTGTTGCAGCAGGAAAGAATGTTGGTGAAGCAGAAGTTGCACAGATATTTGAGACAATAAAGAATACCGGTGTATCAGCAGAAAAGGCAGCGTTCTATAATACAATGTTAGAAGATATTGCATCACTTCCTAAATATGGAAATGATGATGATGAGATTGATTTGTTTGCAAAAGATGTGGCTTATACATATACAAAGCCAATGTTAAAATACAGAAATCCACGTGGAGGCAGATATCAGGCAGGTTTATATCCTGTGTCTGCAAATGTGCCGCTCGGTGCACAGACCGGAGCAACTCCTGATGGAAGACTTGCAGGAACTCCTATAGCAGATGGTATCGGACCTGCAGCAGGAAGAGATACTAAAGGTCCTACAGCAACTCTTAATTCAGTTGCAAAAATTGACCACGGAATTGCTTCAAACGGAACACTTCTTAACCAGAAGTTCCACCCTTCAGCATTAAGCGGAATGGAAGGCTTACAGAAATTTGCTGCTATGATTAGAGCATATTTTGACCAGAAGGGCATGCATGTACAGTTTAATGTTGTAAGCCGTGAAACATTGCTTGATGCACAGGCTCACCCTGAAAAATATAAAGGATTAGTTGTAAGAGTTGCAGGTTACAGTGCATTATTTACAACACTTTCAAAATCTCTTCAGGACGATATTATCAGCAGAACAACTCAGGCATTTTAACCGAATCAGGCGGGTATGACACTTTATACTTTAACAGTAAAAATTTAGAGATGTGTATTTATCTGACTGTATCAGGAGGATAGCTATGATTTTAGATAATAATTACTTAAATACAAAAGGAAGAATATTTGATATTCAGAAATATTCAATTCATGATGGTCCGGGAATAAGGACTATTGTGTTTTTGAAGGGCTGTGCATTCAGATGCAGATGGTGCTGTAATCCAGAATCACAAAGTTATGATATCCAGAAGATGGTAACTGCAGGTAAGGAAAATACCGTAGGAAGAGATGTAACTGTTGGTGAAGTAATGGAAGAAGTAAGAAAAGATGCTTCTCATTACAGACGCTCGGGTGGCGGACTTACCCTTTCGGGTGGTGAATCGCTGCTTCAGATGGATTTTGCATCAGATTTACTTCTGGCAGCCCATATGGAAGGTTACAATACTGCATTAGAATCAACGGGATTTGCAGATTTTTCTCAGATAGAAGAGAAAATACTTCCACATCTTGATTTGTTTCTGATGGATATAAAGCATATGAACAGTGCTAAACATAAGCTTTTTATAGGTCAGCCGAATGAAAAAGTATTAGATAATGCAAGAAAGATAACTGACAGTGGACAAAAGCTTATAGTAAGAGTTCCTGTTATACCTACATTTAATGCAACACCCGAGGAGATAATAGAGATTGCAAGATTTGCAAAAAGTCTTAAAGGTGTGGAGCAGATTCATCTTCTGCCTTATCACAGGTTAGGAACTGATAAGTATACTGGACTTGGAAGAGAATATTTACTTGACGGAATAGAACCTCCAACAAATGAATATATGCAGGAACTTGCAGAAGTTGCAAGAACAACAGGTCTTCATGTACAAATTGGTGGTTAAAACTGACACATTGGGAAAAGAAATAAGTTTAAATTGCTTTTCCCAAATGTGAAGGCAATATTATTTTTTTGAGAAAGCAGAAGTCATTTTTATAATGGTTTCTGCTTTTTTGCGTTCTTCTGGAGATAATTGCTGCATAAGTACATCAAGCATGAGATTTTGCTCTTCACCTGAAAAATCAATTCCATTTGAGCCTTTATTATTCATCAATGACATAAGAAAAGGCATCATTTCAGAGCGGCTTTTTTTACTTCCTTCGGTGGCAAGAGATGATAGCATTGCCAGTTTTGCCGGGTCGAGATTTTTTAATTTAGGATTATTCATCCAGTCATCCATAGTTAAAACCTCCTTTAAGTTTCGCTTGAATTGAATGAAGTTTCATAATTATTAAACATAGCCTGTTGTTCAGGTGAAAGCATATTTTTGATTGTATCGAAAAAAGAATTATGTTCGCCTGATGGTTTATCTTTTTCGAATTCCATAAACTCTCTGTACATTTGGAATGTGTTCATGAAATTTATTGCATTGTCAATGCTGTTTTTTTCAGTTGGTGAACAAAATGATTTAATATCATTTAAAAGTTCAACAGGTGTCTTCTGATTATCGGTGCTGCATGCAGAAAGATTGTTTTTTGTATTATTCTGACACATTTTAAAAGCGGCAGACAGTTCGCTGATTTTAATATAAGAAGATAAAAATCTCTGTGAAGAAACCGGAAGATAAGGGAAAAAAGTTTTTAATATCTGTAGTCTGTTAGAAAAAGTCATTTCATCAAAAGCAGTAAGATGAGAATCTGTATTTTCCATAATAGTTAATAATCCATGCTTTTTTTTAATATTATGATTAAGTAAAAAAAATATTCAAAAAATTTTTTGGAAAAATAAGAAACATTGTCAAGCAGTCAGTCATAGTATGAAGTGTAGATAAAAATTGGAGGTCACAAATATGAGTGATTTAACAGCAACAAACTGCGGATGTGGATGTGAGGGAGGAAACAATAACTGTATTCTCTGGATTATTATTTTACTTTGCTGCTGTGGCAATGGAAATGGTATTAATTCATGCGGCGATAATAACAATAACTGCATCTGGTTAATTTTGCTTTTACTTTGCTGTGGTGGCAATAGCTGTGGATTCTAACAGATAAGGCAAAATTATAACTGAAATGTAATATTTATATCCGGCTGTGTATATCAGCCGGATATTTTAATTTATACATATATAGTAATAATTATTTCCTGAAAGAATTGTTTGGAAACATATACGAATTGTCTGGCTTCATATTTGTTGTATTGTAATGAGGAGCCTGTGTTTTATTTCCATTATAATATTTATTTTTTTTCTCCATGCATTCATCGTCAGTTTCATAAAATGCATTTCCGTTGCGGATAAGTTTACAGTTCATATTTTAATCCTCCAAAATTTTGTTATATGATTATTTGAAATATAAAAATCTGTAAGGCATTTTTTTAACCCGACATATAATATAAAATATGTACAATAAATAATAATTGTGCAATTAATGCATGTAATGATAATTGTACAATTAATGCGTTTCTTGACAAAATATTTGTGCTTTAATATAATGATATTGATATAAAAAGACAGGGACTATAATGAATGGTGGTGAAAATATGGACGAACATGAAGAAAAAATGACGCTTGCAAACGAATTAAGAGAAAGACTTTTTAAAATTCCAAGACAGAACAGAGAGTATGAATTGTTATATCAACCTACTATATCTGTAAAACAAAGCGTTGAGGAGACGAAAGTTCTTATTAAATTTACACTTGGATATGAGGATAATGCATTTGCATGCCGTATTCGTGTAGAATGCGATGGAGTGTATGTTAAAGTTGGCAGTGTTGGTGCGTATTTTGATCATATGTTTATTAAGGGCAAGCCTGAAATGATAGTTGCAGAGTTTGTAAATTGGATGCATTTTGCAAGGAGAGGGACTAAAGATGGTGATTATGCAATTCTTCTATGCAAAGAGAAACCTGTAGGATTTATGGTACGTCCAATTGACAGTGCATATAGTTATGCTTTTATGGCAAGAGAAATTGCCGGAAGCGGGTTAAAACCTAAAGTTTTATTTAAAAATTATGATACGGAAAAATTTGCCGGAAACAGTT
>CAJJNI010000044.1 GCA_905193085.1 uncultured Lachnospiraceae bacterium
AGTTCTGAAAATGGAATTTCTTTATGGTATGACAAATCTCTTGGTAATTGAAGATTGTAGACAATATAGGGAATTTATTCAAAATATAATTAAGTCGATAGATGAAGATGATGATAAAAATATTTTATCAGATGAAGATTTAATTTTAAATAAATCTAAAACTATAAATGTAGTAACAACAGTATTTGACTTTGATTATAACAATAAAAAGATTCAAAAAGCTGTTTCAGATGAATTATACAAGATTGCCATGAACGAAGAGCATTATGGAAAAAGTATGGAGCTGCTTAATGAGATAGAAAAATATTTATATGAATTAGAATGGAGATTAGATTATGATTTAAATATATCTTGTCCTGATTTTCATAATATAATAAAGACAGGAGTTAATGGTCTTATTATTCCTGATAGTATAATTGAAAAAATGCTCGGATACATAAGAATTACAGCAGTTTTGCTTAAAACAAAGATTATTATGCTTGTTGATGTTCAAAAATATTTTACATACGAGGAGTGGAAGATAATTGAAGAAAAGGCAGCTGCAGAAGAAATAATTTTGTTTTGTATAGAAAACAGAGAAGTATTTGAAACTCAAAACAAGATAATTATTGATAATGATGGTTGTAGAGTGGTATAATTAAAGTGTATGATTTTATAATGTTTGTAGACATTTATTCTTGGATTTTGAAGTTTGAGGTTTGAGAGTAGTGTAAAATCATATGTAGTTAAAACTTATTATAGTCCAGAAGCCAATGCGGAATAGTTTGAGAGTAGTGTAAAATCATATGTAGTTAAAACTTTACAACTCCCGACAACCAATGCTTGACAGTTTGAGAGTAGTGTAAAATCATATGTAGTTAAAACAAAAAAAGGCAGCATTAGTGAAGAATGCCTGTTTGAGAGTAGTGTAAAATCATATGTAGTTAAAACACCACCATATCATTATCAACAACGGAGGGTGTTTGAGAGTAGTGTAAAATCATATGTAGTTAAAACAATAATCGACAGAAGCGGGGCTGAAGCTCTGTTTGAGAGTAGTGTAAAATCATATGTAGTTAAAACCAAACCAGGATGCAACTGCAGTTTCGTAGAGTTTGAGAGTAGTGTAAAATCATATGTAGTTAAAACCAACTTATACTATGATGGATATTTATTCAGGTTTGAGAGTAGTGTAAAATCATACCTGATAAATCTATTGAGGTAGTTTCTAACCAATTTTAATATACAAAAAAAGAATGTTATACTGGATATAACCTTCTATAAATATAAAATATGTTTTCAGGAAAGGAAAATACGAATTAAGAAAAAAGAAAAGAGTATAGAAAATGACATTGCAATTAATCAGAATGGGCAATCTGCAATGTTACAGAAAATTGTCAGACAGACATATGGAATAGTTATTGTCGGAATAGTTTTTCTTATTGTTTTTCTGGGTATTAATTTATATTCAGAGCAGTGCAGAGGTGAGCAGTTAGAGAACACTGTTTATTTAAATAAGTATGCTTGCGTTTATTATAATGTTTGCAGTATTTGTATGAAGAATATGTTGGTAAATTTGCTGCAATTAAAGAATCCATGGTTAAGATTATTGCAGATACAAAAAATACATTAACTACAATAAAAAATGCATCGGATGAAATTGATTCAGGTTCAGAACAGCTTGCAAATGCGGCTACAGATTTGGCTGAGGGTTGTACAATACAGGCTGAGAAAATTACAGAAGTATCACATGCAATTGATATATGGAAAAGATGATGGAAAAATTCAATATTTAATTAAACTGTGTAAATAGTATAAAATATAATTGTGCGACGAAAGTATGTTCGGTGCTGATTGTTAAGTATAAAAGCAGATTATATACATAGTATGAATACCCCGATAGCAGTGTCAGAAGTTCTGTTACCGGGGGTTTTTTTGTTGTCATGCTTTCATACAGAGAGAAGTTGGTATGAGATTTTAACAGAATGTAATTTCTTCCATAAACTTTACAAAAAAATAACATAAAAAACAGATTAGTAAGACTGTGTTTTTACAAAAGTGTTTTACAATCAGTTGTGTAAAAAAGGTAAGGTATTTAAGGAGGAAAATATGAAGAAGGCAAAAAGAGTGGCTGTACTCGGTGTTGCAGTGGCATTGACAATCACAGGTAATGGTTTCAGCAATTTGAGATTTGTATCGGCAGATGGAAACGAAAATATTCTTTCACCGATAGTGATTACTGAAATTGTACCAAATACAGATAATCTTAACAAAATGGACGCATGGGAATGTTATGAAATAGCGAATATCAGCAATACAGATGTAAATTTAAATAATTATAATATTGTTTATAATAATGGCTCAAAAGAAACTGTATGGGCTTCTGAGGGTGTTGATGTACTTCCGGCGGGAAAAACAATGCTCGTGTGGGTAAAAAATGGCTGTACTGACGATAAGAATATTGAAGATTTTAAAACATATTATAAAGAAAAGACAGGAGCCGAACTGCCATCAGATGGGTTAATTGCTACTGTAAGGTGTGATGGCATGGCAAATTCAGGAAGTCGTTCAATGGATATCCGTACTAAAACAGGCAAAACGCTTACAACTATTTCTTATAATGCAGCAGATTCAGATAATGGAAAAATTGATGTAGATGAAGCTATAGAATTTGAGTATAGCAAGGATAAAGTGACAGCTGTCTATGACAAGACACCAACACCATTTTCACTGTCAGAAAATAATGTAACAGGAACATTTGGTGCACCTGGAGTTGTTTTAAATCCAACAGTTGAAGTGGCAGGAGCAGCATCAGTTGTTTCTGGAAGCAGTGTTAAAATTTCAGTGGCAGAGTCAGATTTATCACTTGATAATATTGTAAATGCTAATATAAATATCGGAGATAAGTCATATCCAATGACATATGATACAGATGGAAATCTGACAGGTTTAATTTCTACAAATGAAGTGGAAAATGTTTTAAATGGAAAATTTACATATACAGTAACAATAACAGATGGTGTAAATGTGGCTGTTTCAGAAGCAAAAGAAGTGCGTATTTTAGCGGCCGATATTGACAGCAGCAAAGCACCTGAGCTTGTAATAACAGAAATTCTTCCAGACAGTTCAAATGTAAATGGTGGAGATGCATATGAGTTTATAGAAATTTATAATAACAGTAACCGTGATATTGATTTGAAAGATTACAAACTTTATTATAACTATCCATCTGACAACAGTGATGTAATATGGTGGGAAACTAATGAAAGCAAAATAATCAAGTCAGATGACACTTTTGTGTTCTGGGTAAAAAACGGTGCAAACGACAGTCTTACAAAAGAAGACTTTAATAATAAATTTGGAACAGATATTGATGATGACCATTTAATAGAAATCAGTTGTGGAGGAATGGCAAATGGAAGTGCGAGGGGACTTCAAATTACTACAAATGTAAAAGATGACATAGACTATGTATCTTACAATATGACAAGTGGTGTTGATGATACTACTCCGGATAAATCAATTACATACCAGAATCAGTTTGTTGACGGAAGTTTTAAGACAATAATGACATCAAACTGTTCAAATGCCACACCTGGAATTATAACAGATAAAGAAAAACCTGACTATAAAGCACAGGTGAGCGTGCCTTCAAATAAGCCTGTTTTAACAGATGAAACTGCGCAGGAATTTAGTAACGCATCAGAAAATCTTACATTTACGGTAAATGCTGTTTCTGATGAGACAACAATCAAGACTGTAAAACTTTATGTAAAATATAATGATAAAGCAGATTTTGAATGTTATAATCTTACCCGCACAGATGAAAATAAATTTTTAAAATCAAAAAGTAATATAGACATTTTAAATAAGAAGAAATTTACATATTATTTTGAAGCAAGTGACGGTTTTAATACTGTACAGACTGAGGAGAAAACAATTTTAAATACTGATATAGCAGCAGATGCAGAATTTAATATTGAAGATAATCAGAAAATTGCCGGAATTAGTAGTGTTATCGCTGCCGGAGACAAAATTATTATTGATGGCGAAGATGTAAGTGTCAAAGCGTCAAAGTCAATCAATGGCGTTGGAAAAATTGCTTTTGATGCTTCACAGACCGATGTGTTTTTCAAAAATGCGTTGGCAATCGGAGATAAAGTTATAGGCATATTTAATGAAGGAACTTACGACCAGTGGAGAACATATGTTTATGATATAGATTCTTCTTTTTATGATTCAGATAGTAAAACTATAACGGTAGCCTTCCATGCAGGCAATAAAGCAAATGTTCTTGAGCATGACATAGAAAATAATGACGATTTTATACTTAAAAACATCCGTATGGTAATGCCTGATGGGGAGACATTATATCCGGTTTCATACGGTGCAAAAAAGGGTCTTGGTGCCGTTGAACATGACGGTCTTGATAATCAGCCTGCAATAGATGTAACATCAGCTATTACATCACAGGAAAAAGAAATTCAGATGGGTGATGGCACAAGCAAATATGAAATACTTTATGTGACATTTAATGTGCCTGAAAGTGAATTTAATGCAGTGCGTTATTTATGGAATACTAATGATACAACTGATGGCGCCCATATAATTTCAAATGGGGTAAACAGCATAAGTGTAAGTGTTGATAATACCGCACCTGAAATAATTTCAAATATTGAAGATGGTAAAGTATATCATAATGGAACAATTGAAGTGACAGCTAATGATGAAGGTGATGGCAAGGACGGAAATACATTAGTAACGGCAAAACTTGATGGCTCTGAAATAGAGCTACCATATGAGTACAGCGCATTAACAATGATTCCTGGTGAGCATACACTGGAAATTACCGCAACTGATGAAATGGGTAATACTGCAACGAAAGAAATTACATTTAAAACACCAAAAGAATCTGCCGATATTGAGACGGATGTTTATCCTGCAAACGGCTCAGAGGTAAGTAAGACTCCGACATTCAGCATAACACCTACAGATGAAGACGGAGATGAAATGACAGTAACATTTATGCGAGGTGAGCATTATGAGTTATCTGATACAGATAAAATAAAAACAGCGGACGGTGTAAGTGATACCTCAGGAAAGAATGACAATTTATTTGAAAGTAATTCCGGTGATGGTTTTCCGTATGAAACATTTGACATAACATTAGATGATGGCATAGATAAAGATACAGTTATCCAGGCTAAATGGTCAGGAACAAGTAATAATGAAAAAACATTTATGTATGCATACAATACCCTGACAAATGAATGGGATAAACTTGATGCTGTCAAAACAACAGATGAAGATAAACAGACAATGACTCTTATTGGAGAAGTTAAAGTTGAAAATCATTTGTCTGACGGAAAAGTTAAAATTATGGTTCAAAACGGTGAAGGATATACTCCGACACAGTATTCACCTACGACAGAGGCGGCAGTAAATGTTGATGAAACTTCAAGAGATAATTATTCATTTACATTTGCTGTAGAAAGCGATACACAGTACTATAACGAAGAATATGAAGGAAATCCAAACAAAGATGTAGATGGCAAATATCAGTATCAGTTAGACATTCATAACTGGGTACTTAATAACAGAAAGCGAATGAATATTCAGTATATGTTCCATGATGGAGATATAATTGATGATGAGCCGCTTATAGATGAATGGAAACTTGCAGACAGCGCATATAAAATGTTAGATGATGCAAACATGCCATACGGTGTTCTTGCCGGAAATCATGATGTCGGTCATCTGAGCGGAGATTATTCAAATTATGGTACATATTTTGGAGAAAACCGTTATGTAAATAATCCGTGGTACGGTGGAAGTTATAAAAATAATCGTGGCCATTACGATTTGATTACGGTTGATGGTATTGATTTTATTATGGTTTATACAGGCTGGGGCATGGGTGATGAAGAAATAAACTGGATTAATAGTGTCCTTGCACAGTATCCTGAAAGAAAAGCAATATTAAACTTCCACGAATATCTGCTAGCAAGAGGTGGACTTGGAGAAGAACCACAGCGCATTTACGATGAAGTAATTTCAAAAAATGAAAATGTATGCATGGTATTATCCGGTCATTATCACAATGCATACACAAGAATTGATGAATTTAATAATTCAGACGGAAGTACAAGAAAAGTCTACAGTATGTTATTTGACTATCAGGGACTGCCTGAAGGTGGACTTGGCTATATGCGTATGCTGCATTTTGATACAAAAAATCAGAAAATGATAGTAAGAACATATTCACCTTCATTAAATGACTATGATGCAGCAGAATCTAAAATCACAAATGCAGGAAATCAGTTTGTAGTACCAAATGCAAGTATCAATGGAGAAGAAAATTTTGAAATTTCATTCTCAGATTTAGGAATAACACAGAAAACAAAAGTATTAGAAACAGCATCATTTGATGTTGATGTGTTTGGAACACAGGTAATTGGAACAGTAAATAATGTCGCAAGTGGAAGCAAGGCAGAATTTACATGGAAAGATGTTCCGGAAGGAAAAATCGGCTGGTATGCAAAAGTAACAGATGCCAATGGCGGATTAAGCAGAACAGGAATACAATATGTGACAGTAACAAATTCACCATTGCCAACTGAAAGCGCAAGTCCGGAACCAACATCAAGCGCAAGCCCGGTTCCGACATCAAGCGCAAGCCCGGCACCAACAGAAAGTGCGAGTGAAAGCCCAAGTGTAAGTCCGGTGCCAACAAACAGTGCCACACCGGGAGAATACGGAAGTTTTGCACCAACAAATAGTGCCACACCGGAAGAAAACGGAAGTTTTGCACCGTCAAACAGTGCCACACCGAATGAAAGTGCGAACCCTGAGTCAACAAACAGTGCCACACCGAATGAAAGTGTGAGTCCGGCACCATCAAACAGTGATGCACCTGGAAAGAGTGCAAGTCATGCTCCTGTAAATAATTCAACACAAAATAATGATGTATCATCGCAGTCTGAAAAGACCAGTCCTAAAACAGCTGATATGTCAAAAACTACAATACCATTGGCAGTAATGGCGGCAGCAGTGCTTGCGTTTGCGGGAGCATTTTTCAAGAAGAAACCTGAAAAATAAAACAGACAAAATAAGTAACAAATGAGTCAGGTCTATATAAAGTCTGATTCATATAAAAAATTGTAAAACAATTGGTTTACATAAAAATACCGGCCTCCAATCGTTAGATTTTTTGTCTGACTTTTGGGAGTCGGTATATTTTTAATGATATTTGTGTTCTGTTAAATGTAAAATAAATCAGTTTTATTTACCTGATATTTTTTTCCCCGCCTTATCAGTGTCAATCATTGCCTGAATAAAGCGTTCTTTTGTAGGATTTCCCGGTACATATGTCCATTCAACTACACTTGCTGCCTTGTCAGCTATTTTTGTCAAATCTTCTTTTGATATTTCAAGTTCATCTAATGTAACAGGAAGACCAATGCTTTTATTGAATTTCATTATGCGGTCACGTTCTTCAAATTGCTCATCGTAAGTTAATAGACACAAAACACCAAATGCAACAATTTCACCATGAAGATGTCTCTCGCACTGAGGGAGTGTTGATGCACCATAGTATACACAGTGTGCAAGTGAACTGTTGTAATAATAATTATCTTTAGGGTCAGGCTGGTTTTCGTGTGTTGCAAAATTTGAAACTATACCTGTAGAAATAATTATATCTAAAGCGACTTGTTCAAGAGCAAAATCTGGCTCGCCCTTTTTGCATGATTCAAGTGCTTTTGAACCATATTCAATAAGTGGAGTTGTGCACACTTTAGAAATGCATTGTCCCATGAGTGGGGTGTGATAAATAAATTTTTCACGACTTGCAAAGAGAACCTCACATTCTTTTGAAAGGGCATCGCCTATGCCGGCCCATAGAAGATTTTGTGGTGAATCTGCAATAATTTTAGTATTTACAAATGTATGATATGATGGTCCATGCATATAGTAATATTCTTTAAATGAACCATCAGGGTTATAAATAACTGATATTGCAGTACATGCAGCACAGTTAGAAGCTAGTGTCGGGAAAGTAAAGAATGGTTTGTCTAACATGTCGGCCAGTGTTTTTACTGTATCACATGCGCGGCCACCGCCAACACCAAAAAGCATGTCTGCCTGCTCAATAATTTTATTTTTCTTAAGCATTTCAACATTTTCATAATTTGAATCGCCGCCATACCAGATATAATCTAAAATCTCAACATTTGAATCCTTAATAGCATTATCCAATTCGGGTTTTGCTTTCTGCATAGCGGTTTTTCCACCTATTACAACTGCCTTTGTTCCATATTTTCTTGTAACATAAGGTATTTGTTTGTAGCAATCTGTTCCTACGCTATAGCTTGGTAAAAATACATTGTAACTTAACATTTTAATTGCCTCTTTTCCTGCCTTGATAGAATTATGATTTTATAATAACAGAATACATCTTTAAATAAACAAATTCAATACCATGTATTAAATTATTTCCATAAAAAAATATTATAAAACATATATAGAAACTTTTATTAAGTTATATTTGAAAAGAAAGCAGCCGGATGTTAGAATTATCTGGAGGAGATGATAAATTTGAAGTTAGCAGTATATTTTCCGGGAATTGGCTATCATTGTGACAAGCCGCTGCTTTATTACGCAAGAGAAGCTGCATGTCAATGTGATTATGAATTTATAAATATATCATATGATATCAAAGGTATTAATTTGAAAGATGATATGGAAGCAGGATTTAAAAAATTATATGAACAGACAGAAGAACAGTTGAAAAATGTAGATTTAAGTAGATATGAAGATGTTTTATTTGTCTCAAAAAGTATAGGAACTGCTGTGGCTGCTGCATATACAAATTTCTACAAGGTAAAATGCAGAAATGTTTTTTATACTCCGCTTGAGTATACATTTACATATGAACCATGCAATGGTATTGCATTTACAGGGACTGCTGATAGTTGGGCAGCCTTTTCCAAAATTGTGGAAAAATGTAGTAAATCAGGGATTGATGTTACCATTATTGAAAATGCAAATCATTCTTTAGAAGTGAAGGATTGTTTAAAAAATCTTCAAAACTTACAGATGATAATGGAAAAAACATTAAAATTTATACAGCAGGGTATTGAAATTTTGAAATAAAAGATTAAAATAAAACTGGTATCGGTTCCGGGAGGAGTGCGACATAGATATTTTTTGTGTGTTGTATTGTCGGTGTCTCGGTTCAACTATTTTTATCCCGGAGGAACACGCGACAGCCGGTACTGTCAGCCTGGTCTGACTATAAAGGCAGTGACATTTTAAATTAAGAAAATAGCTATATTTACTGGGAGTGATAATAATGAATGAAACAATAAAAACACTTATTGAAAGAAGAAGCGTAAGAAGTTACAACAATAAAAAAGTACCAAAAGAAGCTGTAGAGCAGATTGTTCTTGCGGGCGAGTATGCACCGAGCGGAATGGGAAAACAGCAGTCGAAAATTGTAGTTGTTGAAAATGAAAAAGAGGTTTCATTGCTTTCAAAATTAAATGCAAAGGTTATGGGAACTGATTCGGACCCATTTTATGGTGCAAAAACTGTTATAGTTGTTTTTTCAGACAGTGAAAGCCATACATGCGTTGAGGACGGCAGCTTAATTATGGGCAATCTTATGAATGCTGCGCATTCTTTGGGGATATGCTCATGCTGGATTCACAGAGCAAAAGAAGTTTTTGAATTTGAGGAAGGAAAGAAATTAAAACAAAAATGGGGCATTCCGGAAAGTTATGTAGGAATTGGGCATTGTATAATAGGTTATACAGATGATGCAATTAAACAGGCAGCAGACAGAAAATCTGATTATGTAGTTTATTCAGAATAAGATTTATGAGCAGGCAAAAAGATTTAACATGGGATTGTGTATTATTTTAGACATTTAAGGAGTGGAAAAAGATAGAAAAATGTAGTAATAAGTAGAAATAAGTAGAAAAAAAGATTAAATTCTTGACAACATGCAATGTTTTAATTTAAACTGTATTTAATATTTTTCTGTAATAGTTTTAGAATCAATGTGAATTTTGTTAAGCAGGAGGCATGCGAATGATAAAAATGACTTATAAAAAACCAACGGTTACTATAAATGAAGATGTTGTAGAAGGTGTTTACATGGCAAGTGGTTCTACCGGAACTTTAAATGTTTCTTATTATGGTGTATGGGACAGATGGGGAACTGGCGGTGGAAAAGGACTTGCAATGGCAAGCTGGTCTGATATTGAAGGCACAATTACATTGAATATTACATTTAATGACACAATTGATGATGTTGAGACCGATAATGCTTCTGTGCAGAAGACGATATCAGGAAAATCTGTTACACTTACTTTCAATAGTCAGGCAAATAATCCTATGACAATAGGATTCCATATAAATCATGGAACTGGCATTGACAGCCTGCAGATGACAGGATTTGATTATAGTGTAAATTAAATAATTACTATGATACTGCCATACATGTAAGTGTCAGGTGGCATTAATTGGAGAAACATGCGATGTGTGTTTCTCATAGTAATAAGAGGAGACATAAGATATGAACCTGAAAGATTTAGGTATGGGCAATAGTGCGGTTATTTGTCAGGTCGGAGGAAAAGGTGAGTTAAGACAGCATTTCCTTGATATGGGGATTATTCCGGGAGCCGAAGTTACAGTTGTAAAACTGGCACCGCTGGGAGATCCTATGGAATTACAGATTCATGGCTATGAGCTTACATTAAGGCTTGCAGAAGCGGAGCAGATAGAAGTTGAACAAATTCAGAAGAGAAGCAGAAGTCATGACAGAATAGAAAGGGTTAAAAATTCAGTACACCCGGGATTAGGAGAAGAGGGCAAATACCACATTAAAGAAAATGAAAATCCTGTTCCGGAAGGAACAAAGCTTACATATGCACTTGTAGGAAATCAGAATTGTGGAAAAACAACCTTATTTAATCAGCTTACCGGAGCAAATCAACATGTAGGGAATTTCCCTGGTGTAACTGTTGACCGAAAAGATGGAGTTATCAAAGGTTATCCAAATACTATGGTAACTGATCTTCCAGGGATATATTCGATGTCTCCTTATAGCAGTGAAGAGATTGTATCAAGAAATTTTGTATTAGATGAGAAACCAAAAGCAATTATAAATATAGTAGACGCTACAAATATAGAAAGAAATTTATATTTAACAATGCAATTACTTGAAATGGATATACCAATGGTTGTAGCATTAAATATGATGGATGAAATGATAGGAAATCAGGGGTCTGTTGATGTTAATGCAATGGAAGCAATGCTTGGTGTGCCTGTTATTCCAATTTCGGCAGCAAAAAATGAGGGTGTAGATGAACTTATAAAACATGCAGTTCACATTGCAAAATATCAGGAATGTCCTTTAAGACAGGATTTTTGTGATGAAAATGATCATAATGGAGTGGTTCACAGATGTATCCATGCAGTTATACATTTAATTGAAGATCATGCTAAAAAAGCTGAAATACCTGTGAGATTTGCGGCGACAAAAGTAATTGAAGGAGATTCTCTCATACTGGAAAAATTAGAGCTGGATCAGAATGAACAGGAAATGCTTGAACATATTGTCTGTCAGTTAGAAACAGAGAGACAGTTAGATAGAAGTGCAGCAATTGCTGATATGAGATTTGACTTTATTGAACGTTTGTGTGAGCAGACTGTTGTAAAGCCCAAAGAGAGTAAAGAAAGAATACGAAGTGAGAAAATAGATCGTATTCTTACCGGAAAATATACAGCAATTCCATGTTTTGTCGGAATAATGATTTTAGTGTTTTACCTTACATTTAATGTTATTGGAGCATGGCTGCAGAACCTGTTACAGATGGGAATCGACAAACTGACTCTGCTTACAGCTTCTGCATTTAAGGCAATGAATGTCAATTCAGCAATTCAAAGTCTGGTTATAGATGGTATTTTTACAGGTGTAGGAAGTGTATTAAGCTTTCTGCCTGTTATAGTCACATTGTTTTTCTTTTTGTCTATGATGGAAGATAGCGGATATATTGCAAGAGTTGCATTTGTGATGGATAAGCTGCTGCGTAAAATTGGTTTATCCGGGAAGAGTATTGTTCCAATGCTTATCGGTTTTGGATGTACTGTTCCGGCAGTCATGGCGACAAGAACACTTACAAGTGAAAGAGACCGTAAGATGACGATATTATTGACCCCTTTTATGAGTTGTACAGCTAAATTACCAATATATTCATTTTTTGTAAGTGTATTTTTCCCTGAACATGGTGGATTTGTAATGGCGGTATTATATTTTACCGGAATTGCAGTAGGAATTTTAATTGCATTTTTATATAAAGGAACATTATTTAAAGGTGAACCGGTTCCATTTGTTATGGAGCTTCCAAATTATCGTTTGCCTGGCATGAAAAATGTTACACAGCTTTTATGGGAGAAAGCAAAGGATTTTCTTCAAAAAGCATTTACGGTAATATTTCTTGCTACAATTGTAGTATGGTTTTTACAGAGCTTTGATTTGCATTTGAATCTGGTAAGTGATTCCTCAGACAGTATTTTAGCTGTTATTGCAGGTCTGCTTGTTCCGTTATTTTCGCCATTGGGACTTGGTGACTGGAGAATATGTACTTCTTTTATAAGTGGATTTATGGCAAAAGAAAGTGTAGTATCAACACTTGAGATTCTGTTTGCTGGAAAAATAGGTTCTGTACTTACAAACCTGTCTGCAGCATCACTTCTGGTATTTAGTCTGCTCTATACACCTTGTATTGCAGCCATTGCATCTATAAAGCGCGAGCTTGGTACAAGATGGGCTGTTGGAGTGGTGTTCTGGCAGTGCTTTATTGCCTGGGTAGCAGCATTTCTTGTTCATGTAACCGGAAGTATTTTTATATAAAAGTAAATATTATTATGATGTACTTATAGAGATGAGCCCCAATCATTGTTATAAATAAAAGCAGTGATTGGGGACTTTTTTAAATATTAATATTCAGATAAACCTCATCTTTATCGTCCTGTTCAATTCCAAGATATCGTTTGGTTATTGAAAAAGAAGAGTGGTTATAAATTGCCATAATTATAACCGGGCTTACGCCTTCGCTCCATGCTTTGTATCCAAAAGTTTTTCTTAAGGAGTGCGGACTGATTTCTATAGAAAGACTTAAATCGTAACAGGCCTTTTATATGAGCTTCTAAGGCGTGTTAAGGCATCTTTAAGATTTTCATTAATTGCAATGCAAATCCATTTCTCTGTTTTTGTTTCAGTAATTTTGATATGTTTAAGAAAAGTGCCGGAATTGCTGTCATATATATTTTCCCATTTTAATTTTAAAATATCACTTATGCGTAATGCGGTGTTTAGGCCTGTTGTGATAAGCGCATAATTTCTCATATTGGGATTATCCTTTAAATAATAATTCTTTAATTGTTCAATTTCCTCTGTGTTTCTGATTGGCTGTGTCTGTGCCATAATGAATCCTCCTAAATAAAAGTTAATTTTTATGTAAGTATGTCAGAATATGCCTGGAATAAGCTTAAAGATAAGTGTTCTGTCCGGCTGTCAGATTTATGACATACTTTATATTTTAAGGATACTTCATTTCAAAAAAATTATACACTGAGTAAAAGTTGAGATTAGAGCAGACAAGTGAATTGTCAGAATATTTCGTGAATTTAGCGATTATTATTTTTTGGATTGACAAAATAAAAAGTATACAATATGCACAAAAACATTTTAGAGAGAATAAAGTGTGGATAAGTTATACATGTAAATGTGGATAATGTGGAAAACTATATGGATAACCTGGGGCGTAAAATAAGTTATCCACGAGGTTATCCATGTTATCCACATAAAGTTATGCATGTTAACATAAAAATTATGGTAAACCTTAGAACAACTGTTTTGTGCTGTTGTCCAAATTTTACACAATCAAAAAAATATTATTGACTTATACAATATCTATTTTTTATCAAAAATTATTTGAATTGTGTGTAAATTATACAAAATTATGTAAATTAAGTATAAAAAATAATCCCTGTCTAAAGTCTGTTGCATGATATTTCATCAACAGATAAGCTTTAGATAGAGATTTTATTCAGGTTATTATGTAATTTGTATTCTAAT
>CAJJNI010000045.1 GCA_905193085.1 uncultured Lachnospiraceae bacterium
CTGTACCCCTGCCGTTCAAAGTCCGACAATACGGAATACGAAGTAATGCGTGACAGCAACGGAAACTGCATTACAGTTTGTAACATGGAAAATATCGACCCTGTTGGTGTTCATACAGGTGACAGTATCGTTGTTGCTCCTTCACAGACATTAGGTGATAAAGAGTATCAGATGCTAAGAAGCTCTGCACTTAATATTATAAATGAACTTGAAATAACAGGTGGCTGTAATGTTCAGTACGCCTTGAAGCCAGACAGCTTTGAGTATTGTGTAATCGAAGTTAATCCTCGTGTAAGCCGCTCATCAGCACTTGCTTCAAAAGCGACAGGTTATCCGATTGCAAAGGTTGCAGCTAAGATTGCACTTGGATATACACTTGATGAAATCAAGAATGCAATTACAGGAAAGACTTATGCAAGCTTTGAGCCTGCACTTGATTACTGTGTAGTTAAGATTCCAAGACTTCCGTTTGATAAATTTATTCAGGCAAAGAGAACTCTTACAACTCAGATGAAAGCTACAGGCGAAGTAATGAGTATCTGTAATAATTTTGAGGGTGCACTTATGAAGGCTCGGCGTTCATTAGAGCAGCATGTGGACAGTCTTATGTCATATGATTTTACAGACCTTTCAGAAGAAGAACTTACAGAAGCTTTAAATCGTGTAGATGACAGAAGAATTTTTGTTATTGCAGAAGCTTTAAGAAGAGGAAATTCTTATGATGAAATCAATAAGATTACTCAGATAGATAAATGGTTTATTGATAAGCTTGCCATACTTGTAGAAATGGAAGAGGCATTAAAGTCACAGCCTCTTACAAAGGAACTTTTAGCAGAAGCTAAGAGAATTGAATTCCCTGATACTGTTATAGCAAAACTTACAGGAAAGACAGAAGAAGAGATTCACGACCTTCGTCATGAATATGGAATTATCGGTGCGTTCAAGATGGTTGATACTTGTGCAGCCGAATTTGCAGCATCTACTCCATATTATTATTCCGTATTTGGCAGTGAAAATGAGGTAGTTGAGACTAACGACAGAAAGAAAGTTCTTGTATTAGGTTCAGGTCCTATCAGAATCGGTCAGGGTATTGAATTTGACTACTGTTCAGTTCACAGCACATGGGCATTTAGTGAAGAAGGTTATGAGACAATTATTGTAAATAACAATCCTGAGACAGTAAGTACAGACTTTGATATTGCTGATAAGCTTTATTTTGAGCCGCTTACACCAGAAGATGTTAAAAATATAGTAGACCTTGAAAAACCTGACGGAGCAGTTGTCCAGTTTGGTGGACAGACAGCTATTAAGCTTACAGAAAGTCTTATGAAGATGGGAGTTCCGATTCTTGGTACATCAGCAGAAAATGTTGATGCAGCAGAAGACAGAGAACTTTTTGATAAGATTCTTGAAGAGTGCTGTATTCCACGTCCACAGGGTCGTACAGTATTTACAGCCGAAGAAGCTAAGGCAGCGGCAGCAGAGCTGGGTTATCCTGTTCTTGTCCGTCCTTCATATGTACTCGGTGGTCAGGGTATGCAGATTGCAATTTCAGATGATGATATAGACGAATTTATCGGAATTATCAACAGAATTGCACAGGAGCATCCGATTCTTGTAGATAAATATCTGGTTGGTAAAGAAATCGAAGTAGATGCTGTATGTGATGGTGAAGATGTACTTATTCCTGGTATTATGGAACATATCGAAAGAGCAGGTGTCCACTCAGGAGACAGTATTTCAGTATATCCTACACAGTCATTGTCAGAGAAGACACAGAGAGTTATTGTTGAATATACAAGAAGACTTGCAAAGAGCCTCCATGTTATCGGTCTTATCAATATTCAGTTTATCGTGTGCGGTGAAGAAGTATATGTAATTGAGGTTAATCCACGTTCAAGCCGTACAGTGCCATATATCAGTAAAGTTACAGGTATTCCGATTGTCAAGCTTGCAACAAAAGTTATTATCGGAAATACAATCAAAGGTATGGGCTATACTCCTGGACTTCAGCCAAAAGCTGATTATATTGCAGTTAAGATGCCTGTATTCTCATTTGAAAAATTAAGAGGTGCAGATGTTAATTTAGGACCTGAAATGAAATCAACAGGTGAAGTTCTTGGTATAGCAAAGAATTTTGATGAAGCACTTTATAAGGCATTCTTAGGTGCGGGCATCAATCTTCCAAAGCATAAACAGATGATTATTACCGTAAAAGATTCAGATAAACTTGATGTTGTAGAAATTGGTAGAAGATTTGAAGCATTAGGTTACAAGATTTATGCTACAAAGAGCACTGCAAAAGTGTTAAATGAAAATGGAGTTAATGCAATCAAGACAAACAAAATTGAACAGGAATCACCTAACCTTATGGATTTGATTTTAGGACATAAGATTGACCTTGTAATTGATACTCCAAGTCAGGGTAATGTTAAGAGCCATGATGGATTCTTAATTCGTCGTAATGCAATAGAGACAGGTGTAAATGTATTTACATCACTTGATACTGCAAACGCACTGCTTTCAAGTTTAGAGCATGCGGCTGAGCAGAAATTAACACTTGTAGATATTGCCACTGTAAAAAATATATAGTTTAACCCAATCAGGAAAGTCCCCATGCACGGGCTGCGAAAAGTCAGATATATTCAAGCTGCTTCGCTGTCTGCTCATATAAAATCAGTGGGGGCTTTCTTGCATACTGATTGTGGAAGTAAAGGAGTTGACAATCACTTGGATATAAATCAGAAGAATATTAGAAATTTTTGTATTATAGCTCATATTGACCACGGTAAATCTACTCTTGCAGATAGAATTATTGAGAAAACAGGGCTTCTTACAAGCAGGGAAATGCAGGCTCAGGTATTGGATAATATGGATCTTGAGCGTGAGAGAGGAATAACGATAAAAGCCCAGACCGTAAGAATTGTATATAAGGCAAATGATGGCGAGGAATATATTTTTAATTTAATAGACACTCCGGGACATGTCGATTTTAACTATGAAGTGTCAAGAAGTCTTGCTGCCTGTGATGGTGCGATTCTTGTAGTTGATGCGGCACAGGGTATAGAAGCTCAGACTCTTGCAAATGTTTATCTTGCACTTGACCATGACTTAGATGTTCTTCCGGTTATTAATAAGATTGATTTGCCAAGCGCTGACCCACAGCGTGTAATAGAAGAAATAGAAGATGTAATTGGAATAGAAGCACATGACGCTCCGCTGATTTCTGCAAAGAATGGAATTAATATAGAAGAAGTCCTTGAGCAGATTGTGGAGAAAATTCCGGCACCTACAGGTGATAGAAATGCACCTCTTAAAGCTCTTATATTTGACTCTGTTTATGATGCATATAAAGGCGTTATCATTTTCTGCAGAATCAAAGAAGGTCATGTTAAAAAGGGCACAGCCATAAAACTTATGGCAACAGGAGCAGAGTTTGAAGTTGTTGAAGTTGGTTATTTTGGTGCAGGACAGTTTATTGTATGTGACGAATTATCAGCCGGTATGGTTGGTTATATCACTGCAAGTATTAAGAATGTAAAGGATACGCGTGTCGGCGATACTGTAACTGAGAGAGATAATCCATGTGCAGAGCCTCTTCCGGGATACAAGAAAGTCAATCCGATGGTTTACTGCGGACTTTATCCTGCCGATGGTGCAAAATATCAGGATTTAAGAGATGCTCTTGAAAAACTTCAGTTAAATGATGCATCACTTCAGTTTGAGCCTGAGACTTCAGTAGCTCTTGGTTTTGGTTTCCGATGCGGATTTTTAGGTCTGCTTCATCTGGAAATTATTCAGGAGAGACTTGAAAGAGAATATAATCTTGATTTGGTAACAACTGCTCCGGGCGTTGTGTATCGTGTCTACAAAACTAACGGAGAGATGATAGAACTTACTAACCCGTCAAATCTTCCTGACCCTTCCGAAATTGATTACATGGAAGAACCTATGGTAAGTGCAGAAATAATGGTAACATCGGAATTTATCGGTGCTATCATGGATTTATGTCAGGAAAGACGTGGAATATATAAGAGCATGGAATATATGGAAGAGACACGGGCTCTTATTAAATATGACTTGCCATTGAATGAGATAATTTATGATTTCTTTGACGCATTAAAGTCACGCTCAAGAGGTTATGCTTCATTTGATTATGAAATGAAGGGCTATGTAAAAAGTGAACTTGTTAAGCTTGATATTCTCATCAATAAAGAAGAAGTTGACGCTCTTTCGTTTATCGTATTTGCAGATTCTGCTTACGACAGGGGCAGAAAAATGTGCGAGAAATTAAAAGAAGAAATTCCGAGACATTTATTTGAAATACCTATTCAGGCTGCTGTCGGAAGTAAAGTAATTGCCAGAGAGACAGTTAAAGCAATGCGAAAAGATGTGCTTGCAAAATGTTACGGTGGTGATATTTCACGAAAGAGAAAGCTTCTTGAAAAACAGAAAGAAGGAAAGAAGAGAATGCGTCAGATTGGAAATGTAGAGATTCCACAGAAAGCATTTATGAGCGTTCTCAAACTTGATGACGAATAAAATTTTGCCAGGAGGACAGATATGTCAGGAAAGAAACAGCCATTAGGTATATATATACATGTTCCTTTCTGTGTCAGAAAATGTTCTTACTGTGATTTCCTTTCTTTTCCGGAAACTGAACTTAAACAGTTTTTACCTGAAAAAATCATGTCAATATACACTAACTGCAGCAATGAAGATGTCAAAAACCAATATCTTAAAATGCTGCAAAAAGATATAGACACGACGGTGCTTTTACCTTTTATGGGACAGTATGAAGCAGATACTGTATTCATAGGCGGTGGAACACCGTCTTCTTTATCTGAAAAACAGTTAGAAACTTTATGCATGATTGTAAGAAATATGTGTGAAAAGATTGGAAAAAAAGAAATTGATGACATGGAAATTTCAATGGAATGTAACCCTGGAACATTAAATGAAACAAAAATAAAAATACTGCATGATTTTGGAATAAACCGTATAAGTCTTGGTCTTCAGTCTGCAAACGATAATGAATTAAAGATGCTTGGGCGTATACACAGATTTGATGACTTTTTGCATAATTATGAGCTTTTAAGAAAATATGATTTCAAAAATATAAATGTTGATTTGATGTCAGCACTTCCATTGCAGACAGTAGAAAGCTATGAAAATACATTGAAAACTGTAACTGCTTTGAACCCTGAACATATTTCAGCGTACAGTCTTATAATTGAAGAGGGCACACCATTTTATGAAAAGTATGCAGAAGATGAAAAACTGCGAAATGAGGGCGGTCAGCCAGAACTTCTTCCTGATGAAGACAGTGAGAGAAGAATGTATGAGCTTACGGAAGAAATATTAAATACAAAAGGCTATAACCGTTATGAAATATCAAACTATGCAAAGAAAGGTTTTGAATGTCGTCACAATATCGGCTATTGGACAGGAAAAGATTATATTTCAGCCGGAATTGGCGCATCATCATATATAGAAGACAGACGGTTTGTCAAGACAGACAATATGTCGCATTATCTTAATGGTGATTTTGACGAGTATGAAATTGTGACACTTGACAAAAAAATGAAGATGGAAGAATTTATGTTTCTCGGTCTTAGAATGACTGCCGGAATTTCCAGAAAAGATTTTGCAGACAGATTTAACATTTCGATAGATGATGTATATGTCAGTCAGATTCAGAAACTTATCGGGGAAGGTCTTATTATATCAGATAATGATAATCTGCATTTGTCGAAAAAAGGAATAGATGTAAGTAACTATGTGTTTGAAGAATTTTTGCTGTAGAAGATACTCCAAAGCAGACAGGTTGAATATAAAAAGCTGTCGCTTTGGAGATTTTTTTTAAAATTAAAAAAGTAATATGGAAAAATGTTGTATGTATAATTTAAATATGATACTATAAGAGTAGAATAATAAAGGAGGAGCATGCCTATGAAGAAAAGAAAAATAACAAATATTGCAGCAGGAGTTTTGGTTGTTTTATTGTTGGTGTTAGTTGTTTTTACTGTATATACAAGGAAAAGTTCAGAATATAAAAGTGAACTGTCATCTATCCTTGCGATTGGTGATACAGACAGTAAGAAATTAAGTTCAACTAAATTAACCTGTACCAGAGAATCTGATAACCTTAAAATATCAGATATATATCTTAATGAAACTAATAATGTAAAGCAGATTAGAATGATAGCTGCATATAGTAAGCCATTTGTCCACAGTGATATTTTTGAAGATGTAGAAATCAGTCTCAGATATTCAAATGGAGATGATGTAACCGACAATGTTACAATAAATACATATAGTTTGAAATATTATTTAAGTAATGGAATTGGTTTGGTTCTTGAAATGGACAGCGAAACACTAAAAAAGGTAAATGACAGAGGTCTTGTATTGAACATAAAATGTAATGATGGAAAAGCTTATGCAGATGCGGTTGTTAATTTGTATGATGGAGAGTAAGTGCTGATTGGGGCATAAAAAATATGGTTACAGTGATTTGTTAGCTCATAATTTCCAATCACAATGCCGATACAGATTATAGAGGATATCGATGCAGGGTATGATATAAGGAGAGGTTGTTATGAATAATATTAAATCGGGTTATAGCAGTTATCGAAATAATTTTGTAGTCAGCGGCTCTGTCAGTAATGGGGCAAAAATATCTTCCACAGCAAATGTGGCAAATAATAATGTCAGTGCGGCATCATCATCAAAAAATGTAAATGATAATGTTGTGCTTACTTTGTCGGAAGATGGAAAAGAAGCAGCCAGTACGGGAAATGTAAAGGATAATCAGAATACACAGCAGTCTATGTTTGAAAGATATGAACAGATGCTCAAAGAACAGAGTGAGTCTTCTAAAAAAGCGGCAAAATCTGCAAAAGATACTGCTAAGATTTTAGAGATTGCAAGAAGAATAGCAAGTGGTGCTAAAGTTCCAAAGACAGATGAGCAGAAGCTGATGGAATATAATTTCCAGTTGTATTTATCTGCAAAAGAAACTGCAATGCTTAATCAGGAAAAAGAAAAGAAAGAGTATGATAAACTTTTCGAAGATGAAGATAAAAAGAATGGTGTTGTACAGGTAGTAACCGAAAATGGTGAATTAAAGATAGATGCCAGCGGTCTGTCAGACCAGGAGATTAACATTATAACAAAATAGCTTAAAATTACTTGCATTTTTTCAGTAAAGCAGTTATAATTTTTATATATGATGCCATAAGGTATCTTTTTACCAGAACATCGTTATATGCATCAATTAAAAGGCAGTGATAAAGAGGAGTACACATACAGACTTAACAGAGAGAATTTTTTTTGCTGAGATAAGATTCAGAGAAATGTGTGTGGAAGGTAGCTTTTGAGCCTGATATCTGAAAGTAACTGCAAGTAGGATATCACGACTGATTCCCGTTACAGAATTACTTTGAGATATATGAGAAATCATATAATAAAGGTGGTACCGCGGATAATAGTTCGCCCTTTGCATTTTTGCAGAGGGCGTTTTTTATGAGCAGGTAGCGAAGTGGATTGAGAATATCTTTTATAACTAAATGGAGGATTTTAAGATGGAAATTACTATGGAAAAGACCTATGATCCTAAAAAAATTGAGGATTCATGGTATGAAAAATGGCAGCAGAAAGGTTATTTTCATGCTGAAGTGGACAGAAGCAAAAAGCCTTATACAATCGTTATGCCGCCGCCGAATATTACAGGTCAGCTTCACATGGGACATGCACTTGACAATACATTGCAGGATATTTTAATCAGATATAAGAGAATGAGTGGTTACAGCACATTATGGCTTCCGGGAACAGACCATGCGTCAATTGCAACAGAAGCCAAAATTGTTGAAGCTATGAGAAAAGAAGGAATTTCAAAAGAAGATATAGGCAGAGAGAAATTTCTTGAAAGAGCATGGGAATGGAAAAAACAGTACGGTGGAAGAATTGTTTCACAGCTTAAGAAAATCGGTTCTTCATGTGACTGGGACAGAGAAAGATTTACAATGGATGAAGGCTGTTCTAAAGCTGTAAAAGAAGTTTTTGTGCGCCTTCATAAAAAAGGTTATATTTATCGTGGTGAAAGAATTATTAACTGGTGTCCTCACTGCCGCACATCTTTGTCAGATGCAGAGGTAGAATATGAAGAACAGGCAGGACACTTCTGGCATTTAAGATATCAGCTTTCTGATAAGAGCGGATATGTAAATCTTGCAACTACAAGACCTGAGACATTGCTTGGTGATACAGCAATTGCTGTAAATCCAAAAGATGACAGATATAAAGATTTAGTCGGAAAGAAAGTAATTCTTCCAATAGTTCACCGTGAAATACCGATTGTTGCAGATGATTATGTAGATATCGAATTTGGAACAGGTGTAGTTAAAATTACACCGGCACATGACCCTAACGATTTTGAGGTAGGAAGAAGACATAATCTTGAAGTAATCAATGTTCTTACAGAAGATGCAAAGATTGTTGATGAATATGAAGCATATGCCGGAATGGACAGATATGAGGCAAGAGAAGCAATAGTTGCCGATTTGGAAAAAGAAGGCGCATTAGTTAAAATAGAAGATTACAGCCATAATGTAGGAACCTGCTACAGATGTGGAACTACTGTAGAGCCAAGAGTTTCAACACAGTGGTTTGTAAAAATGAAAGAGATGGCAAAACCTGCAATAGATGCAGTAAAAAATGGAGATACAAAATTTGTTCCGCCACATTTTGAAAAGACATATTTCCATTGGCTCGAAAATATCCGTGACTGGTGTATATCAAGACAGTTGTGGTGGGGTCACAGAATCCCTGCATTTTACTGTGATGACTGTGGAGAAATGGTTGTTTCAAAAGAAGACAGTGTATGCTGTCCAAAATGTGGAAAACAGATGAGACAGGATCCTGACACACTTGATACATGGTTTAGTTCAGCACTCTGGCCATTTTCGACATTAGGCTGGCCTGATAAGACAGAAGAGCTCGACTATTTCTATCCTACAAACACACTCGTAACAGGATATGATATTATTCCATTCTGGGTAATGAGAATGATGTTCAGTGGCCTTGAACAGACAGGAGAAGTACCGTTTGATACAGTTTTAATTCATGGTCTTGTCCGTGATTCACAGGGACGCAAGATGAGCAAATCATTAGGTAACGGTATTGACCCGCTTGAAGTAATTGATAAATATGGCGCAGATGCTTTAAGATTTACACTCGTAACAGGTAATGCTCCGGGAAATGATATGCGTTTCTACTGGGAAAGAGTTGAGGCAAGCCGTAACTTTGCAAATAAAGTATGGAATGCATCCAGATTTATCATGATGAATATGGACGAATCATTAGATGAAAAAGAAGTTTCATTAGATTCACTCAAGCTTGCTGATAAATGGATTTTGAAAAAATACAATCAGTTAGTTGCAGAAGTAACAGCAAATATGGATAAATTTGAGCTTGGTGTTGCTGTTGCAAAATTGTATGATTTCATCTGGGAAGATTTCTGTAACTGGTATATCGAATTATCAAAGGTTCGTTTTAACAGTGATGATGTCCAGTCAAGAAATGCAGCATTGTGGACACTTAAGACAGTACTTACAGGTGCATTAAAATTACTTCATCCTTATATGCCATTTATTACAGAAGAAATTTATGTAAACCTTACAAAAGAAGAATCAATTATGATTTCTTCATGGCCTGTATATAATGATGAGTGGAATTTTGAAGAAGCAGATGCAATTGAATCTGTAAAAGAAGTAATCCGTTCAGTTCGTAATGTCCGTTCAGAAATGAATGTTGCATTAAGCAAGAAAATACAGATGAGCATTGTAACAGAAGATGATAAGTTAGTCAAGACTTACGAATTGTGTCGTGAATATATAGAAAATCTTTGTAATACAAGTGCTCTTAATATTCAGAAAGATAAGAGCGGAATTGCAGATGACGCAGTATCAACAGTTATACCAAATGCTGTAATTTATATGCCATTTGCTGAAATGGTTGATATAGAAAAAGAAGTTGAGCGACTCAAAAAAGAAGAAGAGAGACTTAAGAAAGAGTTAGCGCGTTCTAACGGAATGTTAAATAATGAGAAATTCATGAGCAAAGCTCCGGAAGCAAAAGTTGCAGAGGAAAGAGCAAAGCTTGAAAAATATGAGCAGATGATGGAGCAGGTAAAACTTCGTCTCGAGCAGTTACAGGGAAAATAATAAAAACAGGAGATGTAAGAAATGGACAGTTACACATATGAACAGGCAGTAGAATATCTGCTTTCAATTCCGTCATTTAGCGGAAAAAATTCTTTTGAAAATACAAAAGATTTTATCAGTTCACTCGGTAGATATGAGAAAATGAAAAATGTTATTCATGTTGCCGGAACTAACGGAAAAGGTTCAGTGTGTTCATATGTCCAGTCAGTTCTTCTAAAGGCAGGATACAGTGTGGGGATGTTTACATCTCCACACCTTGTATCAATAAATGAAAGAATCCGCCTTAACGGGGTGGAAGTTGACAATGAGACATTCAGGCGTGGTTTCATTAAAGTAAAAAAACATGTAGATAAAAGAATTAAGTGCGGGCATACTCATCCCGCTTTTTTTGAGTTTGTATTTGCTATGGCATGTGTCATTTTTGAAGAGTATAAGCCGGATATAATAATACTTGAGACGGGGCTTGGAGGAAGACTTGATGCTACAAATGTAGTTGAGAAGCCACTTGTTACTGCTATAACATCAATTGGGCTTGACCATACACAGTATCTGGGCGATACAATTGAAAAAATAGCTGCTGAAAAAGCCGGAATTATCAAGGAAGGTATTCCTGTTGTTTATGATGCGGACATAGAGGCGGCGGCTCGTGTGATAGAGCATAAGGCAGAGATAAATGCATCAAAAGTTTATCCGGTTTGTGAAAAAAATGTTAAAATCGAAAAAATTACACAGAAATATATTGATTTTTTTATTGAATATGGTTATGATAAAATTGTGTGTATAAATTTAAAATCGAACGCATATTATCAGATAAAAAATGTTCATATTGCAGTTACGATTTTAGATTTGATTGATAATAAAATTAGTATTCCTATTATGAAAGAGGGAATAGAAAATACAGTTTGGCGTGGAAGAATGGAATGGATTAAGCCATATTTTCTAATTGACGGAGCACATAACATGGCAGGGATTAAGCAGGCAGTCTCTTCTGTAAAAGGCATAGGAAAAAGTATTGTTCTGTTATTTTCTGCTGTTTCAGATAAAGATTACAGTGCCATGATAAAGTATATTTGTGATAATCTTGATATTAAAGAAGTGATTATAACAAAGCTTTCGATTAGTCGTGGTGTCGATACAGATAAGTTAAGAAAATTGTTTGAAAAATATTATAATGGAAATATATTTGTTGAAATGGATATTAACAGTGCAATTGAGCTTGCTAAGAAACATTATTTGAATTATGACAATTCATATATTTTGGCTTTGGGTTCACTTTACCTTGTCAGTGAGATAATTGCCTCAGAGCAGTAAGCTGCAATGTTTTGCTGTCAGTTAATTATGACAGACAGCCGGTTTGGGGTTATTCGAATGTGTACTGTGATTTGCCATTGAAGGGAGAATTTTAAATGATTAATTTTGAAGAAGAATTGAAGAAATTTCATCCAAGTACAGAAATAGATGATTTAGAAAATACTATTTACAATCAGGATTTGACTGATATGACAGACATTATGAAAGAAATTATGGAAGAGAAAGAAGAAAAACAATAGTTATTTAAAGGATTGGGTGAAAACATGTTTTGTTACAAGTGTAATGCGGTTTTGTCAGATAAGAGCTATTGTACGAGCTGTGGTGCTGATGTTGCCGTCTATAAAAAGATTATAGCTTTGTCTAATGTTTATTATAATGATGGACTTGCAAAAGCGAAAGTAAGGGATTTATCGGGTGCTGTTGTAAGTTTGAAGCGTTCTCTTAAATTCTACAAAAATAATATTCCGGCAAGAAATTTGCTTGGGCTCATATATTTTGAAATTGGTGAAACTGTTGCAGCTTTGGGACAGTGGATAATAAGTACGAATATACAGCCTGAGAAGAACATTGCTGAGGACTATATGAAGACAGTTTCAGCAAATCAGGGAAAATTAGATGCTATTAATCAGACTATTCGAAAATATAATGTATGCCTTAATTATTGTAAACAGGGTGATTATGATTTAGCTGTGATACAGCTTAAGAAGCTTTTATCTGTGAATACACATCTTGTTCAGGGGTATCAGCTGCTTGCTCTTTTGTATATTAAGGACGAGGAGTACGAAAAGGCATATAAGCAGCTTCAGCTTGCACAGAAGATAGATAAGGGAAATATAATGACAATGCACCTTATAAATGAGATAACCCAGTCAGGTGGTTCATCTTATATAAGTAAGCATGCTCTCAAGAGTGATGAAGGAATCAAACTTATAAAGAAGTCACAGGACAGAGTTGAATATCACAGTGGAAATGAGATGATTATTCAGCCTACAAATATTAAGGAAAATAATGGTTTGTGGACTATAATAAATATTATTATAGGTCTGGTTATCGGTGCAGCAGTCACATATTTTTTGATTGTTCCTACTCAGTCACAGGTAGTTAAGAACAAATATAAAGCAAAAGAAAATGAAAGTTATGAGGAACTTCAGGAGAAAAAAGCACAGATAGACTCTTTGAATAATCAGATTGCACAGCTTCAGGGACAGGTAGATTCGACAAATTCACAGCTTGCAAATTATGAAGGTGATACAGGAATTATACCGGGACTTGTAAGTCTGGTTGATGCTGAGAAGAAATTTGCAGCCGGAGATATAGCAGCAACATTTGAAGTACTTGTTTCTATAAACAGAGATGCATTACCTGATGAGGCAAAGACATCATGGCAGGAATTATATGATACAACACTTCCACAGATACTTGAGGCAGCCCATAAGGAATACAAATCAAAGAACAACCCTGATACTGCAATTAAATATTATCAGCAGGTATTGAGTGTTGATGGTGCCAATGAAGAGGCGTTATATAACTGCGGTGCTGCGATGCAGAAGAAAGGTTCGAAAGATGAAGCCATTCAGATGTTTAATTCATATTTGCAGCAGTATCCGTCAGGAAAATATGTAAATGATGCAAACAAAGCGATAGCAGATTTACAGAAGTAGAATAAATAGTTGAATAAAATACAGCAGATAAATATGCGGTTATGCATTAATTATAAATTTAATTTGTAATTAATTAGCACACCGCATATTATTTTTTACGAAAGATAACAATATCAGATTTGAGTTGTTATCTTTTTTTATGAGGAAAAACAGATTTAAGCTGTAATCTTTTTTGATAAAGGAGAACAGATTTGGATTGTAATCTTTTTTGAGAAAGGAAAACAGATTTGGGTTATCATCTTTTTTGATAAAGATTATACTATGACAATTTTAAAGATTAAAAAATTTAGAAAGCAGGTGTTTTTAATAATGAAAAATAAAATTTATGAGGAAACAAAGCATGGACTTGTTACTCATCTGCCAAAGGAGATTGACCATCATTCTGCAGATGAGATAAAAAAAGTAATTGACAGAAAAATAGAATTCGACTGTATTTCAAATATTATTTTTGATTTTTCAGATACAGAATTTATGGACAGCTCCGGAATCGGATTGTTATTAGGCCGATATAAAATGGTTCAGTATCTCGGTGGAAGAGTAAGTGCAGTAAATGTTACAGATAACATTGTAAGAATGATTAAAATGTCCGGAATAGACAAGTTTATTTCAGTCAAAGGATTATAGAAAGTAAAAATATCTTTATAAAGGAGGAAATTATGAAATTTGAAAATGAAATGAGCCTTGAATTT